>DBIS01000288.1:0-14838 GCA_002296975.1 Deltaproteobacteria bacterium UBA796
CACCTATTTATCCAGGTGAAACCTCGGACTGAATCGAAATTTTTCTCACTCCAGATCGCTTAGGCCCCGAAGGTTTGGCGATTGTCGTCGACGATGATGATGGCATCGAAACGGTGCGGGAGTGTGATGAGAGCAACAACATCGTGACCCTTCCTGGAGCCTGGTGTCCCTAGGTGTGCAACCCACCCAAAGGATAATCCGCTGCCCTGGGTAGAGCGCATTAAAAGCTTTGGGGTCGTTGATGATCTGGATCCCTACCCAGGCCACGCCAACGCCCAGCTTGCCCTAAACATGGCTACAGCGACCCGGGAAATCCCTGAGGACTTTGGCCGGCCGAACCCGGATCACCGACGATATTTGGGGCGACACCGTCAATAAGGCACAGCGTAAACCTGAAAAGGACCCTCCTCTGATACGGGTAGACCCAAAAGTGCCGTCACGCAGTCTGTGTAGCGGGACACGCCCATGGGCATCGCCTCGGCGCGACTCAACTCCAGATACACCGTGTTGATGCCCACATCGCTCATGGCGGAATAATCAGGTGAGGACCGTGGAATTGATGTTGTCGTTTCGCAGGCAATCAAGGCCGCCATACCAGGGGTTTGACCGAACAAACTAAAAACGGCCGGCGCAGCGCTTACCCCTGGGGTCATGGGGCCGTTTACCAGAGCACGACCATGATGAACTTGATCGATCAACATCCGGGTGTCGGGCTGCTGACTCCCTGAGCCCATCGGCAAGATTAAAACTGGCCCGGTCCCGCGAGACAGCACCGCACTCGCTTGGGTGCCGCCCCCCCAGGTTGTGGGCATCGGTAAGCCCGGGATGACCACAAAGGCCTCAGCCAAAAGCACAACACAAAGCCCAAGGCTCAGCTTTAGGTCACCGATACCCCGATATCGGGCAGCCAAAGCCGCACCCCCTCCACCAACCAACAAAGATACCGCCGGAACCAACATCACCAATGCCCGGTCAGGCCACCATAAACGCCGTAAAAATGGGGCCGACTGAAAGAGACGAAAGGGCCCTGGCAACTCAAACAAACCCAAAATCGACACATTGGGGCCAGCGGCGAACAACAGGGCCATTATCCCGAGAAAAAGCGGGAAAATCCACTGATGTCGTTCACTCGACGCCACACCGACCACCATCAAAACCAAGACCAAAACCTGTGCCGCGACCACCCGGCCAGCCACCACACTGCTGCCCAGGTCACGGTGCTCTAGGATTTGCGTCAACGAGACTTGATGCCCGCCGTGTACGACCAGGTCACCCCAAGCCGTGGCCATTCCCGGTACATCATTCAAAGATGAGATCGTGTGGGCTATCGGCCAAGCCACCACAGCCACCACAGCCAAGCCAACGATGCTGACCGTGCCCCAAATATTTAAACTTAAGGGGCGAGCGAGGGCCAGCATCAAGAGCCCGGAGAGCACAAAAAAGACCCCGTAATACCAATATGCCAAGGTTCCTAAGCCCATCATTAGCCCAGCGATAACGGCGTGCTTAGGGCTTGTACTTTTGATGCAACGCCAAAGAAAAACCAAGGTTAAAGGCAGAAATATTGCGCCAAAAAGTTGGGTGACCCGGCCATCGGCGATCTCTCGAATCAAAAATGGATTGCACTGGGCCACAAGACCAGCCACGGCTGCCGCCACCGGACTGGACCACCAAATCTTGGCCATCCACGCACTGGCGCAACCCATCGAAAACAAACACAGCGCAACAAACACTGTGAAACCACCAGGCCAACCCAAAACCGCGGTAAAAGGCCAAGATATTAGCCCATCGAGAGGGAAACCATCGAGCACAATGCGGTCGATTTCGGCCGGGTACATCAGCGCAGTAGAACGAGTAAGACCGGCCAGACCATCTTTCGCAACCAACCAGTGAAGGTTGACCGTCCCTGGTAAGTCGGCCCCCCCCGAAGCACCTGGAAGCGCCAGCCCGAAATGAAACAAGGCTGGGGCACAAATGACCAACGATACCACCGCCTGAATGGCGACGGTAACAGGGCTAAGCTTTACGCCCGTCATGGGGCTTGGGAGCAGGTGTGCCTTCATAAACTGAGCTTATCAGCACTTGCCAGCCTTCGGGGCTTAGCGAAAGCGCAAGCTGATCGTTTGGGCGGCACGGGTGGCCAAGCCCATGATCGTAATCTGTGGGTTGACCCCAAGTGAGGTGGGGACCACACCACCGTCCACCACATATAGGCCCGGGACCTCCCAAGTTTCGAGGTCTCGATCGACCACTCCAAGCCGCGAACTGATCGCCATGCCTGAAGTCCCTAAAGGATGAAACGCCGCCATCTCCAAGGCCATTGGGTCGGACAGTGTGCCGATCGCCGCTTGGGCTGACGCCAGACTTTGCTGTTGTTCTCGGCCTGCGATCGGTAGAAAAATACGCTCTGCACCAGCTGCAAAAAATACCTCGGCCAACACGCCCAAACCCCGCTGAACCTTGGCTTTATCCTGAGGATGAAGCGAATAACAGATAAATGGGCGGCCGCCGGGCACCGTGTACACACGACCCACAGGCTTATCCGCCACCATAAAGCCAAACATCGCCAGATGCGGGTAGGCCTCCATCACCTCAGTGAAGGCTCTCCCCACAAACGGAAAAGCGATGGCCGCATACTCTGGCGGGACAAAAGTACCCTCAAACATCAATCCCTCATCCTGGAAGCCCGAGATGCCATAGCCCTGTGGGGTGTCCTCCCACCCATTGACCACCTCGGGCATTTCGGCGACAACCTTAATGCCAGGGTGAATGGTCAAATGGCGGCCGAGGTTTCGATTTCGAAGCCCGAGCCCGTGCAAAAATGGGACACCAGAGATGGCCCCACAAGCGCTCACCACCACATCGGCGCGGACGGTCAAAGTGTGGCCGGTATCGGTTCGACACACCACACCTGCCGCCCGACCATCCTGCCTCAACAAGGTTTTGGCCCTGACCCCTGGATACAAGCGTGCCCCGGCCTGAAGCGCCCAAGGAATATAGCTAATATTCACGCTCTGCTTGGCATTCGTGGGACAGCCAAAAGCACAGACTGCGCTGCGTTTGCAGTCCCGAATATTGCGGTGAAGCGGTCCGTGCTCCAAGCCCAAAGCCGTTGCTCCACGGGCCACCACAGTACTGGATCCACCCAATAAGTGACTGGGCACAGCCTTGACACTCAGCCGCTTTTCCACCTTCGAAAAGCAATCGTTAAGTTGGCCACGATCGATATTTAGACCCAACACATCCCACCGGTCTAGCACCGCTTTTGGCGTTCGGAAACAAGTACCGGAATTGATGGTGGTGGTGCCGCCAACAGAGCGACCCAAGGGCAAGGGTATCGAAGGTCGACCAAAAGCCATGGTGGTCGCACCATCCAAGTACAGGCTTCGCAAAACCGATGACGGGTCGCGCCCTAAAGCCGATACGTCCACTGTATTTCCGGCCTCTATGATCACCACATCCACACCAAGCTCCGCCAACTCAGCCGCGACAACTCCACCCCCAGCCCCCGAGCCGATGACCACAACCTGACACCGAACTTCGGCGTCGCCTGAAAGCCGTTCGAACACCTGCGCCTGTGGCAAAGCTTCGGTTTTTTGAGCCGAAACCCCATCGAGAGCACCCGAGGGGTAGCCCATCGCCGCCTGAACACGCCGCCGAGAAAAGTGCGCGGGCTTCACAACCGTAAGCACAAGCCGCGAACATAGCCGCACCCAAGACACCTCGCTCTCCACCAAGGCCTTCAGCTGCGCATCACGAGGCCTAGGCCCCAAATGGCTAAATCGACCCGATGCCAAAAATAGAGCCGAAAACTCCAAAACAAAGAATAATGCGCGTACACCCCACCGTTCCAGCCATGGCATGCTCGCGAGCATAAGCCCCACGCTGCGCGCGAGATGCTCTGGAGAAGCCTCGACCTTCAGCCGGTGTCCCGCGGGAACAGTGGCCTCCACCAAAGCAACAAGCAGTCGCTGCTCAGTTTGGGTCAGCGCGATGGGTGAAAGCGAGGCCAAAATAGTCTCCGAATGAGATGGTACCTTTTAAGCATGGTTGGCTTTGATATTCCATTTTCTTTTGTCGCAGCGGGTGCGTTGACTTGGCACTACAAGGGCCGACGGCCTGAGCTTCCTCTGCTTTACGCCACCGCCGGTGTGGCCGTACCTGGGCTTGCCTTTTTAGAAAAATACCCCGACTGGGATTGCCAGTACTTCGTCGAGGCTGCCACCCTGCCCATCGGTTCCTTCGCCGTATTTGGGGCCCTCGTCATTTTGGCCGGCTACCTCGGCACCAGAATCGGCGCATCCCACCCCCGAGTGATTGCCGGTGTGGCCGCCTTATTGGGCGTGTTTACTGCAATCACCGCGCCTCGGACCGCCCACATCGGAACTTTCGCCGAGTACTCAGCGGGAACGGCGCCGACGCTTGGCGCGCCCTTTCTTGAGTTTGCGATGCCGTGGCTTATTTGGAGTGGCTTGGTCCTCGCTTTTGTCATTTTCCGCCTCGAGATGGACAGGAAAGCCATCCGCTGAGGGGCTTGGGCTTCGGGAGCGTTTAGGCCTGACGGCCTCGGGGGGCACGCAGTCCAACAGTGGACCCAGGCTTTTCACACCCATCAAGATTCGAGAGACCCGCTTGCCCATTGCACGATTTTTTTGGGAGGGGTCTCGGCGGCGGGGTGCTGGCAATATCGCTGCAAGGGCCGCTGCCTGGGCAGGCTTAAGACGTCGAGCGGTCAATCCAAAATGGTGCTGAGACGCGGCCTCTACACCGTAAACACCAGGACCTAACTCCACAATATTAAGATATACCTCCATGATTCTCTTCTTGGACCAGGCCCTCTCCAACACCTGAACCAAGACCACCTCAAAAGCTTTGCGAAACACGCTACGGCCCGGCCAAAGGTAGAGATTTTTAACCGTTTGCATGGAAATTGTGCTCGCACCCCGCAAATGTCCATGGGATTTATACTCGGACACCACCTCGGAAACGGCGTTCCAATCGATGCCATCGTGCTCACAAAAACGGTTGTCCTCTGAAGCGATCACCGCACGGGCAAGCCCCGGACTCATCTCATCGATCCCAACCCACCGTTGATCGATACCCTCCCCTTGAACAGCGCGGATGACCATCAGCGGCGTGAGCGGGACAGGCCTGGTCTCGAAAACCATCAAATGCACTGCGAGCAGGCCAATAATCAGGCCGAGCACCACCAAAAGAGGCCGCAGTATCGACCAAATTAAGCGCCCCACCGTCGCCTCATCGCAAAACCGAGCGCAAAGGCGATGGTCGCGACAGTCCCCAAAGCAACGCGACCATTAAATCGCCCATGATGCACCGGGTTTGTCCAACTTCGGCGAAACACTTGTGGCTGAAGCGGTGTGTTGAGTTGGGACAACCCAGCGGTGACATCACGCTTAACTTTGGACCGAACCTTAAAGAGTCGACCGTATACACCAGCCTCTGCCACCGATATCGGCTTGGAATCGATGCGCTCCAAGGCCGAGGTCAGGCGTGCTGTTTGGGCTTCAGTAAAGCGATTGGACCGAAGTAATATCTGCGAAAAACCCAGAGATGACAAGGTATCTGAGACCCCAGTCGTGTCTTTGCGATGAAGCCTGTCTTGAAGCCAAGCGTTCAACCGGGCTCGCAACTGCCGGGGGCGGGCATGCAGGCAATCCTCGGCGATACCTCGGTTGTGAGCCAACTGTTCGATACAGCTCGAGGCAGCCATCCATCGTTGACGGTCGGCGCCGTTATCGGCCACGAAGGGGAGCAGCTCAAGCATCGCTCCGGTACTTTGGCCAATGGATGTGGGAGCGCTGATATAACGCTGTTCTGTGCGATGAAGCGGTGCGACTCGGATGAAGGCCTCTGCGAGCGCGACGAACAATATGAGATGACCCAAACGCCCCCATCGCGGCGCCAAACGGGTAGCCACGAGGGCTGCCACCACCCCGCCGCACAAGGACCAAAGCCATGCAAAACGAAGTGGAAAGCGCAACATTCCGCTGATGGGGCCACTGATCCAGTCCAGGTTTATCGGCAAGAGCACAAGCTCTGGGCTGGCAGCAAAGCCTGGAAATAGGCTCAACACAGCGCCACCCACACCCGCCAAGGCCAGCGCCCGCCAACGCCCACGACCCAGGGTGGCTCCAGCCAACAAGACTAGCCCCAGCATCCAGCCATACAAAACCGGACCGACAGCGTGCTCCATGCGGTCCATTTCTGGGGTGGCAGCGAGCCAGCTGGCCAAGTGGGAAGACACCGGGTTGAAGCCCCCCAACGCCTCTCGGGCGATAGCGGTTCCACGGGTGTACCAAAAAGCGTAGGTGAGAATCACCGCGCCCATACCGGCGACCAGGCCCCATCGCCGACGGGATGAAAACATGATGATGACCACAGCCAAACCGAGCGCCATCACGCCCACGTAGGCTGAAGTGAGCCAACAAAGCGCAAATAAAAATACGGCCAACCAGGCTTGGCGATCCTTGGATTGTGGGCTTGTTGCACGCCATAAGGCCGCGCCAAACCAGGGCAGCCAAGGGTTGAATATTTGATAAATATGACCCTCAAGCAAAGCGGTCGCCGCCATACCCGAAAAGCCAAACCCAAGCCCAGCCAATGCCGTCCAAGGGCTGCGAGCACCGACGACCCGGGCGAACTGCTGGGCGGCGAGCGCACTCAAAGCCACACCGACGACGCTAAACAACCCAAACAACCGCCCAGGGCTCAACATCGACAATAGGGCCGATATGGGAACCATCAAATACGAGTCGAGCCGGCTTAAGTCAGCGCCCATCGGCCAGGCGCTCAAGGTGTCCAGCCCGGTCATGATCTTGGAAGAGACACCCATCACCCACAAGGTCCCTGGACCATCAAAATGGAGGCTGGTGATCACGGTGTCGCTCGACAAAACAGCAGGCCAGGTCCAAGCGACAGCCAAAAGCAGCCACACTAAAAACCATTGCCCATCCGACATACGCCACTGAGGGATGTCGCCATCGGACCGCAGCCTCCCACTCACAATCAGCAGGGCAATAATGACAATCCAAGCCCCGCCACGAATCAAGGCCAAGGACTCTGCTGTGGACAAACGGCCTTGGCTCATTGGGGCATTCGCACGTAAAAAGTGGCCGCTTGCGTCCACCACCCAGAAGACACGCTGAGTTCCTGTGGCGAGCACGAGCAAATCTTCGGTGACTGGGCCATCGGGAACAGAGAGGCTCAGGTCCATCAACCGGCCAGGCGGGTGGAGCAGTTGAGCGCGATAAATATCGTCGCCCGAGGCCATCAAGGGGACAGAAACCCAAGAAGAGCCCACAGCCGCGCTGAGGGTCGGCGTGCCCTGAGTGGAGTAGACCGAAAGCTCAAGGCGGTCATCAGCCACAGCAGGGCGCACACCCCATAAAATGGTCAGCAAAAGCAACAACCAGCGCATGAGGCACATCATCCCACAGAGGAGATTATTTTGAGGCTTGTTCAACCACCATGTTCACCGAACCGCCGAAGCACAAGCGCTTGTCTTGGCGCCCTGAAGTGAGGTCACTGCCGACTTCCACAGGCAATGGGCTCAAGTTCACTTCGGGGTAGCTCAACTCTGGGGCAGCCTCCATCATCTCGGTGGCCAGCTTGCGCGCTGTGGTGTCGGCATTGTTTTTGAGGGCATGAAACAGCGCATCCACCCGATGGCGTCCAGTCTCGAGCCAGTAAACTGCCTTGAGAGTACTGCCTTGATCCCCACGGTCGCGTTCGCTTTGTGCGCGGGAGGCGGTGAGCGCCAGAACCGAAAGTTCAGTTCCAATATCGACAATTCTGGCCAAGGTAAGCTGCTTCATCTCGAGCTTTGGCCCGTTTAGCACCATCGCGTGAAAGAGCTTGCGCGCCAACTTGCGGGTGGCGCCGTCTATCCAACGCATATGGTCGGCCAAGTCGTCGTCGAATCGCGAAAAGGAGGTGAACAACCCGCCCACCCAAAGCATCGGGTACCAACGAGAGTAAAACATGGTGCAATTCATGAGCGATTTAAACTTTTGGCCGATGCTTGATTTGGGGCTGAGCAGGGGCATCGCCAGCTTCAAATGCTTATCGAGGGACTCTCGAGCCAAAAACAAATGCATGACATCGGTGGTGCCTTCAACGATACGGTTGATACGCGCGTCCCGGAAAGCCCGCTCGATGGGCATGCTTACGTCGCCACGCTCTGCGAGAGATGTGCCCGTCTCATAGCCCCGACCACCCATGAACTGCAGGCCAATATCGATCAAATCCCAACCCAATTCAGTGTTGTACATTTTGGCCGCCGCAGCCTCCATTCTGATATCGGTGTCGCCGCGGTCTGAGGTGGCGGCACAAAAATCGGACAGTGCAGCCATCGCGTATTGACCACCACCAAGCTGAGCGAGCTTATCGCAACCCGATTCGTGATCGCCAATGTTGCGCCCCCATTGGTTTCTGGATTTACCCCACGAAGAGAGATGTTCATTCAACTCAGCGATACTGCTCGCCATGATCGCTGGGATTCCTAGGCGACCATCGTTCAAGGTTGTGAGCGCTAAACGCAAACCCTGACCCTCGCCCAAAATGATGTTTTCGGCGGGTACTTTCACATCGGTAAAACGAATCAGACCATTTTCGAGGGCTCTGAGGCCCATAAAACGACACCTGTGCATGACGTCGATGCCGGGCGTGTCACGCTCAACTATGAAGGCGGTGATTTGCTTGATCTCCCGACCACGCTTGGTGATCGGTGGGGTCGCGGCCATGACCACATACATGTCGGCGATCACGCCATTGGTACACCAGAGTTTCTCACCGTTTAAAATCCAGTGCTTTCCGTCCTCGGTGGGGGTAGCGATGGTCTTCATTTGGGCGGGGTCTGAGCCCACAGAAGGCTCGGTGAGGCCGAATGCGCTGATGGCACCCTTGGCGAGCAGCGGCAGATATTTCTCTTTTTGGGCTTTGGTTCCAAAAAGTTTGAGGGGCTGAGGGACGCCGATGGATTGATGAGCGCTCAAGGTGGCGACGGTGGATGCACAATAGCGGGCCACAATGGCCAGCAGGCGCATGTAGTTGGTCTGGCTGAGGCCCAAGCCACCATATTCGGTGGGGATCTTGATACCGAACATGCCAAGGTCCGCGAGACCCTTCAGAACCGATGCAGGGATTTCACCGGCGCGGTCTATGGCTTCGCCATCGATGTTTTCAGCACACCATGCGTCGACTCGCGCCACCCACTCATCGCCGATGGCTTTGTCTTCCGGGCCTTGCTCGGGGAAGGGGTAGCACATCGACAAATCGAGGTCACCCATGAATATCGCGCCCAAAAATGACTTGGATTTCCATTGGGTTTCGCGGCTATCCTCGGCCACGGCGATGGAGTTGTCTTCCTCTTGATTTCGGTTTTTATTTTCGATCATGTTGGGTCCGCCAAAAAAAATGAATGAATGCTCATTCAGTTTAACGGAGAATAGGCACAGAGTCCTTTGCTCTCTTGAAAGAAGCAGGTCAGAATAGGGCATGTCCTCTCTCAGAAACCGCCAGGCCAGAAGTGCGCTCATGATAAGTGTAGGCCTCACCTTATTTTTATATTGGGTGCCCTTGGGCGACGCGTTGGCCTACCCGCTGGTGTTGTTGTCGACCCTCGCACACGAACTCGGCCATGGGATCGCCGCGATGATGGTCGGCTGTCGGTTTGAGGCGTTTATCCTGAATGCTGACGGTTCGGGAGCTGCCATGACCACCGGAAACCCAGGGCGGCTCGCCTCCGCCTTTATCAGCGCGGGCGGACTGGTTGGCCCCGCACTCGCAGGATCAGGGTGCTTCTTGATTGGGCGACGTGGTCAGGGCTCTAAGGCTGCATTGGTGGTGATCGGCACGGTGCTGATCGTGGCTTTGGTGATGGTGATCCGAAATGTATTTGGCTGGGTCTTTGTATCGGGTGTGGCCGCGGTGTGTTTATGGGGAGGGTTAAAGGCCGCGGGTGATGTGGCGCAATTGATCGTCCTATTCGTCGGCGTCCAGTTGACCCTCAGCGTTTTTTCACGGTCGGACTACCTGTTCACTAACTTCGCTGCGACCGCCAACGGGCCAATGCCCTCCGATGTCGCCCAAATCGCTGAAGCACTCTTTTTACCCTACTGGTTTTGGGGCTTGGTCTGCGGTGCTTTGTCCCTCGGGGTCTTGGCAGGAGGGGTGCATGCCTTTGTGAGGGCCACTCGCTGATGAGGGGGTCAGCGCTTTAGCGTTGAGCCACATCGAGGACATCGTGGAACATAAAACTAAGCTTTACTCATGGTTATTATCTTAATGGCCAAACATTGTGTCTAGCTGGGACACCGTCACCACCGTCACCACCTTCGCCCCAGCCACACTCACGCCCTAAAAATTCTAAAAAACATGGGTTCAAGAACCGTAATGGTTCAGACTTAATCCTAAAGACATGACCCCATTTTTTGCCATGTGGCTTAATCCTAAAGACATGACCCCCCTACCTACAGAACCGAGCGCATGAGACAAGGCCACTGCGACACCCTGATCGATGCCGCTTGGATGCTCCTCCTCGCCATCGTCGGCGTGTACACAGCCGACGGCATCCACGCCATGGTCAACCCCAACTGGTACCCCGTCGGCCAAGACTGGCGTGAGTTCATCGTGCTTGCTCTCGACATCCAATCAGGCGGTGACTTTCACCCCGTCCCACAACGCTACCCATTTTATCCATGGCTCGCCGTCCAACTCTCGGCACTCACCCATGTGCCGGTTCACATCGCGCTCATGCAGATCAACATCGTAGCAGGCGGACTCATTCCTGCCGCTGTGTATCGCTTGGGCACAGCACTCGGCCCTCGGTCCTTGGCCGTAGCTGGAGGCTGGCTCGCCCTGCACATCCCCACAGTCGCCGCTGCCCTCGGCCCGCCCACAGACTACCTTTTCCACGGTCTCGTCCATGTCATCGCACTCTCAGCCGGTATTCGGACCCTGCGCCGCGGTGGCCCATGGCGAAGCCTTGGCTTTGGATTGGCACTCGCTTTGCTGATGGCGACCACCATGAAAAGCTTGGTGTTCTTATTGGTCGCCACACCCTTGATGGCCATGGCCTTGGTGTGGCAAGCCCGAGTCTCCATCCCAAAGGCGCTCATGTCCCTCGGCTTGTGGCTTGTACCCATGGTCGCCATTTGGTCGATTTACGCCGCCACCCCACGATGGACCACCGAAGCCTACAGCCTCGAATACAATGTCTACCGAACCCAGGTCGTGGTGGCCAAAACCCATGGCCGAAACGCCCAAATGCCCACAGATTTAGGCTGGCATCCCACTGACGAAAAGCGCCGAGGATACTGGGGGGTTGGTCGTAAAAATGCATGGTCAAACATTGATAAAACGCTGACGTTTCTCGCCCGCGGCCCCAAGCACAACCTCGACATTGCCGTCCGATTTGAAGGCGCCACCAAGGGCCTCGTCCGTGCCATGCACATCAATTACCCTGCGATACTATTGCTCGGTGTTTTCGGATGCTTGGCCCCCATGCGCAGGCGACACTCCGACCAACACCTCGGGCCCATCCTGGCCACCATTTGGCTCATTGGAATCACCTTCGCTCAGTTTATGGGCTTGATGGCCACCCACTTTATCCCACGCTACGCCTTGGTTTTACTCATCCCCGGCCCCCTGCTGATCCTGCTTGGCACCGGACTCAGGCGACGGCGGTGGCTGTGGCTCATCCCCCTGGCGACCATTGCTCTGAGCACCTATTCGAGCACAGCCCCCGGTAGAGCCGCCATCCACACAGCCCCCGAGGTCCGCGAAAACGCCCTCAACCCCCATGCCGACTTTTGGGCTGTGCGTGACAGCCTCGAGCCCAACGATACCGCAGTCGACCTCACCGGAAACCGCTTACTCCCCGACCTATGGGCCACCACCGAGGCCACCGTCACCGCCATTCGCGACGAAGCGACCACCGTCAACTTGAAGGCTCAAACCGAAGGTCGTCGGATTTTGGTCATGCCCGGAGCCCTCAACCTGGGCGACCCTATCAGACGTTGGCAGGGTGCCGCCCCGGGCCGACTTCTGGAAATCCGGCCCTATGTTTACGAAGACACCAAAGCCACCGAAAGCCTGCAGTTAACGCTCACCCGGTTAAACCCATGACCATGACCCTCGCCATCGTCATTCCCGCATACAACACCCAGTCAGCCTTAGACCGCGTACTCACAGAACTGCCGAGCGCTTTGGCCGATAATGTGATCATCGTCGACGACGGATCGACCGTCCCCATCATCGCCACCGGCTTTCGGGTCATCCGTCACCCCCAAAACAAAGGCTACGGCGCAGCCCAAAAGACCGGATATGACGCCGCTTTAGCCATGGGCTTCGACCGTATCGTCCTGCTCCATGGCGACGGCCAATACGACACCCAAGATGTACTCGCCCTCACCGATGTGCTCGCCGCCTGTGATGCCGCAATCGGAAGCCGTTTTTTGAACAATGGCGGTCACCAAATCCCCATGTGGCGCCGCATGGGCAACCGCACCCTCACCTTTATGGCCAATATCCGCTTCGGCACTCAGGTATCAGAGCTTCACTCTGGGGCCCGTGGCTTTCGGGCCGACACCTTAAGAAGGCTCGACTATCACCGCTTTTCCGACGACTATATCTTTGACCACCAAGTCCTGTCAGCCCTGCTCAACTCAGGTGCGAGCATTGGTGAAAGACGGGTACGCTGCGCCTATGATGAGACGGTGCAATCGATCGCGATCGGGCCGAGCATTCGATACGCTCTCGGCGTCGTCGGCACAATTTTGAGCCCGCCAAAGCAAGGTTAAGGCCTCAACTCAATCGCCTAATGGACGCTCAGGCCAAGCACTGCGCCATCCCACAAGTGGCTGTGGGCCCGATACCAATCGATGGTCGCGGCCAAACCGTCTTCAAAGCTCACCCTTGGCGCCCAGTCGAGGGCTGCACGGGTGGCCATGTCGTTGAGCGCATAACGAGAATCCTGACCTTGGCGATCCGGCCCAAAACAAAGTCCACTGGCGCCGAGCAAGCTGTTGACCCGCCCCGCTGTCCGTCGGTTTTCCATGTGCTGCTGACCGGCGAAGTGCCAAGTCGCTTGATCTTGCCAGCGACTAAGGCCCGCCTCAATTCCCCGGGCAAAGTCCTCAACAAAAAGCCAATCGCGAATCGCTGTCCCCTCGCCATGGACCGGCAGAGGCCCTCCCCGAAGCGCACATAAAATCCAACACGGGATGGCCTTTTCAGGGTGCTGGCGGGGGCCATAATTATTGGTACAACGCACAATCGCTGCTGGATAACCGTGGGTATGACGCCAAGCGTGAACCAAAGCCTCAGCCCCCACTTTGGAGGCCGAGTATGCGTTGCCAGGTCGCATCGGCGCATCGGGCCCAAACGCTACCCCGTGAGGTGCTTGCCCAAAAACTTCGTCGGTCGACATGTGAATGAAACGGTCCACCCCCGCCCGACAAGCTTGATCCAACATCACCCGCGTTCCCAAGATATTGGTGTGTAAAAAGGTATCTGGCCCCGTGAGTGACCGAGCGACATGGCTCTCGGCAGCCAAATGGACCACAGCGTTTACGCCATCAAGTGCGGCTGCGACCACATCGGCATCGCAGACATCACCCTCAATAAATTGATGCTTTACACCGTCTAAAAAAGCGCGCTTTCCCGCATAGGTGAGTTTGTCCAACACCACCACATCCCGACCACTCGCGGCCAAAGTGCGGACGAGTTGAGAGCCCATAAAGCCTGCCCCACCGGTGACCAGAACCCGACTCATCCCTCAACCCATTCCCACAACTCGGAATCATAGGGCATAAATGCAGCTGCTTCGCTATGTCCAAGCTGCATTTGAAGCCAAGCCGTCACCGTGGTTGTGATGGTCGGGTGACCAATTTCATAATCCAAATATGGTGGCCCGCATTCTACGAGCGGGGTCAATTCACAGGCGATAGAAAAGACCATATGGCCCGCCTCCAACAAGGTGCCAAGCGCCTTATCACCGCTACCCAATGCCTCAAAAATAGGCCCAACCTGAGTGGCCATCGGGGTGAGGTTGTCGTATTCACCGCCCAGAACCAAAAAGGGGACCTCTGCCATCGGCGCCCCAGCACCCAAGACCTCAAAGCCTGCGGGCGCCATCGGGACGGCCCCCCAAACACGGGCATCGCTTAAGTCGGCAGTGGCATACTCTGGGTAAGCCTCTACCCAAGCCTCAAACTCATCGCACAACCAACCGCCCGCGGACTCACAATAGGCTGCACTCGCGGTGTAATCAAAGTGGGCGCCGGCCAATGCTGTGGCGGTGTACCCACCAAAGGAATGCCCCGAAACAGCATAGCCATCGGCCTCATTCAAACACGGGCCCAAACCGGCCAACATCTCTGGTGCTCGGTCGTACAACCAATCAACTGCATCGATCACATCGTATGGCCGACGGAAAATAAGCTCCGCAATTCGGCTCTCATCGTAATCAAAGGTGGTGTTTCCCGTGTGATCCGGTGCCACGACCACAAAGCCGTGCGAGGCGAGCCGCTCCACCAAAAAGGTGCTCTGCCATCGGGTGCCTTGGTTGCCATGAGAAAAAGCGACGACGGGACGGCTCGACGAACAATCGGGTACCGGGGTGTCGATCGCATCCCAAGCGATCAAGCCATCATAACGATGAAGCATGTCACTACCATCTGAGCTTGGGTACCAGATTTGAACTTTTAGCGGCACCCCTGTACGCCCGACCAAGGAAAACTCCGCGGTGCCAGGGGTGTATGGTCCCATCGCGTTCGCCGGGGACCAAGGCTCAATGTCGGCATCCGCATCCGCATC
>DBIS01000288.1:15179-25196 GCA_002296975.1 Deltaproteobacteria bacterium UBA796
GCATCCGCATCCGCATCGGCGTCAGCGTCCGCATCCGCATCGGCGTCCGCATCGGCGTCCGCATCTGCCGCAACCTCAAGACCCGTGTCATCTGCTGAGCTTGCAGGCTTCGCACCCGAACACCCACACACTGCCAACACCAGACCCATGAGCGTCAGACTCTTCATTTTAGCGCTCCCGGAGATTACTCACCAATGCAGCGATTGTATCACCAGCATTCCCAAACAGCATCCGTGTGTTGTCATGAAAAAACAGCGGATTGGCCACGCCAGCGTAGCCCGCACCCATTCCTCGCTTAAACACCACGACGGTCTTGGCCTTCCAGGCCTCCAACACAGGCATGCCGTATATCGGGCTGGCCGTGTCGGTTTGTGCCCCTGGATTGACAATATCGTTGGCACCAATCACCAAAACGACATCGGTTTTTGGGAAATCATCGTTGAGTTCATCCATCTCGAGCACGATGTCATAAGGCACACCTGCCTCGGCCAACAGAACGTTCATATGCCCAGGAAGTCGCCCAGCAACCGGGTGGATCGCATAGCGAACCGTCTTCCCAGAGTCCCGAAGAATACGGGTGAGGTCGTTCACCAAATGCTGAGCCCGCGCAACCGCCATGCCATAGCCCGGCACGATGACCACATTGCTCGCGTCCATCAACGTGGCGGCCACTGAAGCCGCGTCCATCTCGGTCACCTCGCCTTGAGAGCCCGCTGCCGATGGGGAGGGAGCGCCACCCGATGCGGTTCCAAAACCTCCGAATACCACATTCCAAATGCTCCGATTCATCGCCTCACACATAATGAAGGATAAAATCGCGCCCGAGGAACCCACCAACGCACCGGTGATTATCAAGGCATTATTGTTGAGCATAAAGCCCGAGGCCGCGGCAGCCCAGCCCGAGTAGGAGTTGAGCAGCGAGACAACCACAGGCATGTCTGCACCACCGATGGCCATCACCAAGTGCACGCCGAGAAGCGCTGTGATGGCAGTCATCAAGTACAACAGCTCCACACCGCTAAACCCGCCGACACTGTGCCCCTGTAAAAAAGGCACCATGAGCGCCACGGTGACACCGACCATCGCCAAATTCAAAAAATGACGCCCGGGCAACAACAGCGGCGTTCCCGACATCGATCCCCGAAGCTTCGCCCAAGCGATGATCGAACCCGTGAAGGTGACCGCACCAATCGCCACACCGATCCAAACCTCTATGCCATGGACCACACCGGCGTGCTGATTCGATAAATATGTCGAGATACCCACCAGCACAGCGGCCAGTCCCACGAAGCTGTGGAGAATGGCGACGAGCTGAGGCATTCCAGTCATGACGACCCTGGCCGCCATCACCACACCGATGGCCCCACCGATCACTACAGAGCCGATAACGTAGGCATTGATTTGTAAATCGGCCGCTAAAAAGGTCGCACCAATGGCGATACCCATACCGAGCATGCCGAACACATTGCCCCGACCGGCAGTCTCCTGTTTGGCCAGCCCACTCAAGGACATAATGAAAAGCACGCCAGCGATTAGATAAGGAACCGCGAGTTGACTTTGTGTGAGTCCAGTCATCTGTTCACCCCCTATTTGCGAAACATCGCGAGCATGCGCTGGGTAACAAAAAAGCCACCTGCGATATTGATGGACGCGACCAAAATGGCGATCGCACCTAAGATTTGGGCAAGGTCACCAGCCGCGGCGTTGCCCGCTTGAAGCAAACCACCCACGATAATAATGCCCGAGATGGCGTTGGTGACGCTCATCAACGGGGTGTGAAGTGCCGCCTTGACGCTCCAGACCACTTGCCAGCCCACAAAACAAGCCAACACGAACACCGTTACCTGCTGCACAAATTCGCTCATCGATGAATCGAGACCGACAAAAATAGCCCCACCACCAACTGCAGCTGCCACCAACATCGGGATGACGGACCCCTTGTTGTCGTCGGGACCGCTGGTATCGGTCTCGACCGGAGAGGGCGCAACAACCGGCTTTGGCACCTCATCTGTGGGTGGAGGTGGAACCGCCTTTTCAGGGTCGGGCGGCGGCGGCCAAGTGACAACGCCATCGCGCAACACCAAGGACTTGCGGACCACCTCGTCTTCAAGATCGATCACAACCTGACCATCCTCGGTCATGTCCGAGAGCAAGTTCAGCAGGTTGGTGCCAAAAAGCTGGCTGGATTGGGTGGCGAGCCGCGAGGTTAAATCGGTGTAGCCAAGCACGGTGACCCCGCCAACTTCGATGGCACGATCTGGCTCGGTGTACGCACAGTTCCCGCCTTGTTCGGCAGCCAGGTCCACCACAATGGAGCCAGGCTTCATCGAATCAACCATGTCTCTGGTGATAAGCTCGGGTGCCTTTTTACCTGGAATCAAGGCCGTCGTGATGATGATATCGACCTCTTTGGACTGCTCCCGAAACAACGCCATCTCGGCGGCAATAAACTCATCGGACATGATCTTGGCGTAGCCACCCGAGGTCTCGCCACCCTCATCGGCTGGAAATTCCAACTCCAAAAAGCGTGCTCCGAGGCTCTCAACCTGCTCTTTTGCAGCCAAGCGCACATCGAATGCTCGCACCTCTGCACCCAAACCCCGTGCAGCAGCGATAGCAGCCAAACCGGCCACGCCCACGCCGATCACCATCACCTGTGCAGGCCGTGTGCGTCCTGCAGCGGTGATTTGACCCGAAAAGAAGGACCCAAAATGATTCGCAGCCTCGATGACCGCCCGATATCCGGCAATATTTGCCATCGACGACAAGACGTCCATCTTTTGAGCGCGACTAATACGTGGGATTTGATCGAGGGCGATAACAGTCGCCTTTCGAGCCGATAAACGTTCAACCAAGAGCCCATTCGTGCCAGGCTGAATCATCGAAATCAACCAGCCACACTCGCGCAAACGAGCGCATTCATCGGTGCCATCAGCCGGGTCGATCTCGGGGGCCCGCACCTTGAGCACGATGTCGGCAGCCGCCCACAAATCGGCAGCGCCCTCCACAATCGTGGCTCCAGCCTCGGCGAACAAGGCATCACTCAACTTGGCACCTTCTCCGGCACCCGCTTGCACTGATACCTCGAGCCCAAGTTTAATCATTTTACCGACAGTATCTGGTGTGGCCGCTACCCGGCGCTCGCCTGGATGGACCTCGGTGGGAATTCCTACCCGCATAGCAGCCTCCAGCGCACCTTTTAGCACGACCGCAGGCTGCTGGGGACTTCGAAAACCCAAAGCAAAGCTCAAATCTTGAAGTTTATCGCAGCCAACCTCAATTGACGGCGCTCAACTGGGCATGGTCAAACGGACTGAAGGAAAGCGCTCGCCATCATCTCGGTGGTGCCATTCTGCAGTATCGAGGTCCATGGTGTAGTCAGCCGCATAACGCCGCCAATTTTTAGCGATGTCGGGAAGGGCCTCCAGCAGCACCCTAAATTCCCCCTCAGAGGTCGCCGGGGAGAAGGAGCAACGCACCCACCCAGGTTTGGCTGCCACATCGCCTGCATCCAAAGCACTCCGAATCGATTCACTCTGCGCTTTACCAATACCGAGCAAGTCGTGGCCATAAGTGCCAGCGCACATGCACCCGCCCCGCACCTGAATTCCATATAGATCGTTCAATAAACGAACCGCCAGGTTGTGATGAAGCGCACCGCCGTCCAAAATAACGCTCACGATGCCAATACGGGGTGCTTCGAGGTCACCCAAGATTCGTATCCGGGCATCTGGGCCCCAGGCCGCAATCGCACGGCGAACAAAATGATGCTCCACCGCTGCGATTCGTGGAACACCGATCATCTCCTTGAGGTCAAAAACCAGGCCAGCACGAATGACTTGAACAATCGGCGGGGTGCCACCCTCTTCGCGATGCTCAAGATCGTCGAGGTATTTATAGGCCCACGGGCTGGTGTACAGCACCGTTCCACCACCGGGCTCAGCAGGTGTGTCGGTCAAAAACAGTGCTTTGTTGGCGGCCAAAATACCGGGGGTTTGGGGGCCGCCCACAAATTTGTGCACGGAGAGAAAGACCGCATCCTTTCGGCAAACGTCGTCGGGATCGGGATGCAAATCAATGTCTACATAGGGGGCAGCAGCCGCGTAATCAAAAAAGGCATAGCCACCATGGGCGTGCATTACCCGGGCCAAAGCGTCGGGGTCGGACAAGATGCCCGTCACGTTTGAGGCTGCAGAAAAGGTGCCTATTTTCAACGGACGGTCCCGATGGGCCGGGCTGGAGAGAATCCTATCGAGCTCTCGCCAATCGATACGACCTTGTTTGTCATAGCCGATGTACTCGGTGAGACCGATAGACTCCTGCCAGGGCAAATCGTTGGAATGGTGCTCCATCCGGCTGCGGATAACCAACGGCCGGGCAGCGTCATGGATTTTGCCTGCACATCCAAAGCGCTTTTGGAGCGTGTCCGGTATGCGAAGGCCCATAATTGCGATCAATTTATTGATCGCACCGGTGGCGCCAGAGCCTGTAAACAACACCGCATCGCCTTGTTGAGCGTTGAGGGCGGTGCGGACCTTGTCGTGTGCCTCTCGGTACAGCCGCGTCATCAATGAACCGGTGTAGCTGGCCTCGGTATGGGTGTTGGCCATAAATGGCAGCACTTGGGCCCGAATCAAATCTTCGATCGGCGCGAAGGCCAAACCCGACGCAGTTTGGTCAAAATACCGTTTTCGCCGCATTCCGCCTGGGGTGGGAATTTGAATGGTGCGACCGATCACACCCGCACGCACCCAAGACAACACAGGGTCTTGGCTCACATTAAAATCGTCCGGCATCTTGGCCTCCAGCGAATAGTTCATATCGCTTTTCCCAACAGAAGGGAGACGCTCAACGCTAAAGACATGACCCCCATTTCACGGTATGGATTCTGATGATTCAAGGACTCTCACTTTTATTTTTCATTGGCTGCGGCACCCAAACAGACACCGCGAGCAAATTCCGTGTGCGAGCGATCGTCGACCCCAGCCGGGCAGAGCACTTCTTTGATATGCCCTTCCCTGACTCAAGCCTCTTGGACGGCGCCCAACACGCAGACTTGTCTGGATTCCCAACAGCGCCCTCAGCCCTCACCCAAGGCATCACCACCGGCTGGGCCCGGCGCATCGGCATGACCAGCCAGGGTTTTGCCAACCACGGTGCAGCCTATTTTCGCTTTGAAGACACCCTCAAGGTCGACGCAGTCATGACCGGTGTGGTCGATGACCCGCTGTTGCTGATCGACACCGAGACCGGACAAAGAATACCGCTCACGGTGCGATTCACTGAGCACGCAGACGGTGACCCTTTTATGGCCGACAATCTACTCGCCTTCGCCCCCGCACTCGGACACCCCCCACGCTCCGGCGCCACCTTGGCCGCAGTGGTCATGCAATCCGCAGGTGCCGCTCCCGCCGATGGATGGTCACCCCCCACAGCAGTCAAAGATGCCCTCAAACTCGCTGGGGTCGACGGCAAAGTGGCGGTGGCCACGGTCTTTACCATTCAAGATGCCACCGGTGAGCTCGTCGCCCTCTTTACAGACGCTGACACCCATCTTGGCCCCACACCAGACTGGGGAACAGTCAACTGGAAACGCATCACGCATTTGGACTTTTCTCAAGGCCTCAGCCCCTCAGGCGAACCGTCAACCGTGGTCACCACCACCTTCGAGGACGGCTCAGAAGAAGTGGTGAATATGTACGCCCACGAAGAGGCCGTTCACAGCCACAATATGCGCGACGACTGGCCAATGGCCGTCTATCAGACTGAAATCCCCGTGCTGAACTATTCCGGTCTTGCCGACCGTCCGTATATGAACCCGGGCTTTAGTCACCTTTTCGATACCGAAATCGAGAGCGGATGGATCGCCTTTGAAGATGGGGTCCCAGCCAACCCACCCGAAGCCGAAATGATGCGGGTGATCTTGTCTTTGCCCAAGGCCGAAGATGGCAACCCCATCGAAAATGCGCCCATTGTGATCTACGACCACGGTACCGGTGGCTCTGCCAACAACTCGGTCTCTCGCATCAACCAAAACGATAAAGGCTACGCGATGGCCGAGCGATGGGTCGAAGCTGGCGTGGCCGTGATCGGCCGTGACGCCCACCTGTACGGAAGCCGTTTCGACCTGATCGATCGGGGGTTTTCGGGCGGGTCCTTGGGCTTTTATAATGTGGTCAACCTGCCAGCATTTCGGGACAATCAACGCCAAACAGCCATCGACGGCCATGTGCTGCTGCGATTTATCCAAGACGGCCTCAACGCATCTCTGCCTGCTGGCTCCATCGACAGCACCCACATTCGGCGCATCGGCCATTCTTTGGGCTCGGTCACCACCAACCTCGGTGTCGCTGCTGAGCCCGAGGCTTATGACGGGATCTTTTTATCGGGCACAGGCGGCATGTTGAGTCACTATTTTTTAGACACCGGACTGCTTTCAGACTTTGGCGACACCCTGATCAATCAGCTCTTTGATCTCTTTCAAGTCGCTGCCCCAGACCCGGTCACCGCCCCCGCCGTGTTGGGTGCAGCCTTGGGCCTACCCGAGGCGTCGTGGGATAAAATCGATCGCCTACACCCGGCCATGACTTTATTTCAATGGACCATGGATCCTTCCGACCCCATGTCGGTCGCCCGAGATGAAACAACCCCAGCCACCATCTTGCTCGGCGTCGACGACCATCAAGTACCCAACTTCACCAGCTACGGTCTGGCAACAGCACTGCCCGATGTCAAAGTTGTCGTGGTCGAAGCTCAAGGAGCGTACGACCCCCACGTGGTCCTGCACAGAGAGTCCGAAGGCCTGGATGCCTTGAGCGACTGGCTCAGCGAATAAGCACCTGTTCCTCAAAAATAGTTCGACGGGTCGGGTAGGCTTGAAGTGCTTTTAGGTTCGCCCCATCCCCGCGCTTGGCTGCAGCCTCCAAATGATAGGTGTGGTTTTCATCGGAGACGCGAACATGTTCCAGCTTGAAGCGGACCTGTTCACCCAAAGCAACACTGCGCCAATGAAAGCCGCGCTTTTCTCCAACCCCAAGCCGATTGTCTGCGATCTGTTTGGCCACCGGCGACCAAACCCAAGTTTGGCCGATCCGCCAGGTCTTCGAATCGGTCACCGTTCCATCCTTTGCGACAACCGACACCGTCAGTAGAATATACCGCTCAGGATCTCCAGTGGGCACCATATGGCCAGCACCAATATTGGACACGATAAGGCCAGCCTCAAGCTCCCCGTTGGCCGAGCGCGTGGCGGACATATCGCTCACAGCCAAAGACTGAAGCCCCGGTACGGCTGGCCCAACACCTTTTCCAAGACCGCTCCCGGCCCAAGAATGAACCCCACCCACCCGGGCAGTGCCACCCAAAACAACAGGACGGTTCACAGTTGGCATATGACAACTCGAACACCGGGTATCTACCCCAGCCTCGGCCTTTTCTACCCCGGTATTGAAGTGACACACCAAGGCATCTTCAAGGCGTGCAGTCGCTTGATGGCAGCGGCTGCACAGCTTGTCATCGGCCAAATCTGGCGCATAAACTGTACGGTGGGGCGCGTTCACATTCCGATGGGGCGCAGCGATGCCTTGTGGCCGCCAATGACAGGCCAAACAGGTGACACCTTCATCTCTAAAGTCGGCGTTAAAGCTGGTGTTATTTTGTTTTTCTGGCTTGCGAACGCTCGAGACCAACCGAGACAACACCGCTTGCTGGTTCGATACCGGCGTATGGCAATTTTGGCAAAGCCAGGCGACGTCGGGGTCTTTGCTTATCTCTGCTTGAAACTGAGGATCCACCCAAGCCTGTGCGTGGGTGGATTGGCGCCACTCTTCATAAATACTGGTGTGGCAGACACCACAATCAGAGGCTTTTAAACCTGACAAACCCAAGGCTTTGGCCTCAAGCTTGGGGGTCGCCGCTTGTTCCCAGACATCACCGGCAAAAGCCGAGGCGCTCAGGGCGATGACCAACACCCCGAAAACCCCAAAAATGCGCATGCTCACTTAAGGCTAAAAATGCTGATTCGGCCCTCTTGATCGCTCCAGCGGGGAGAAGCGACGATCAACTCCTCGGCACCATCACCATTAAAGTCGGCGCTGGTGAGCGCGCTGCCAAACTGGGTGGCCCCATCGCCGCGCATGTGTAGACTGGCCTCAGTGCTCGCGATGATATCGCCGCTTAAAAGGGTGGAAAAACGGTAAAGAAAGACCTCTCCAGGGCGGTCCAGGCTTTCATCATAATCGACCGTATCGGGCGCCCCAACCGCCAACTCCATCGCACCATCACCATCGAAATCACCCGCATGAAGCGCGAAACCGAAAGCGGCCGCGTCGCCACTGGTCAAGGTGATATCAGCGTCATCGGTGCTGAGGGCTCCGCCAAAATCGCCATCATTAAAGAAGATGTAAACCTCGCCTGAACCATCGGTGCCCGCGTAGTCGTCACCCGGCGCGCTGATCACCAAGTCCAGGGCCAAATCGCCGTCGATATCGATCAACTGTGGGGTGCCGTGCCGCCCAAGTCTTTGACTGGATCGGTTGCCACAAATCGAGATGGAGGCTGCCCACCCCACGCTCGCTGAACCTCCGGGCATGCTCGATGTCCCGCTAATAATGTAGACACAACCCGCACGGTCTACACCGTCTACATCCTCAGCTGCTGCCCCACTCACCAGGTCTTCATAACCATCAAAATTCAGGTCGCCGCCGCCCAAAGAATAGCCAAAAAAGTCACCGTTTCCATCGCCAGTGATGGTCGAGTTTGAGTCGTCTTGAAGATCATAGGTGTCACCTGGGCTTAAATCGGCGCCGGAGAAAAAGTACACCGCGCCCTTGGTGTCACCGTCCGCATAATAGTCCCCCATAAATATGTCGTCGGCGCCGTCGCCATCAAAGTCGATACTGGAGAGTGCCTTGACATAATAGTAGGACGAAATTGTGTTTTCAAAGAGTACATCCGCATCATCTTCGCTCATCGGCTCGTCGAAGGCGCCATATCCACCATAAAACAAAGCCGCTGCATGGGTGCCGCTATAGCGGTCGGTGCCGACCACAAAGAGGTCGGCTTGGGTGTCGCCATCTTGGTCGCCCATCACAGCACCCATGGTGCCCATATAGCCATAGGTTCCGCCACCATCGATGCTGCTCCGCGCCAAGTCGAGCGCTGTGCCCTCAAAGCCTGCATAATCGTCGCCGTCGAGCACAAAGACCCCGCCCGTGCCATGGCTGAGCACATAGTTTCCCCCGACTATCAGGTCGACTTGCCCATCTCCGGTGACATCGCCCACAGCCAAAGCAGCCTGAAATCCCAAAAAGTCATCGTCGGTACCATCGATGTGTTTTGTCGCTGTGGCCTCGCCGATATTGTCGATTTCGCCGTCGCAATCATTATCCACACCATCCCAGCGCTCGACCGCACCCGGATAAATCTCTGGGTCTTCGTCTTCGCAGTCTCCCTCCTCGGTGGTCCAGCCATCATCATCGTGGTCAGGAAAATCACAGGGGGTGTTGGGCAAATGGGGGGTACCAAAGTCTCCGCCGCTCATCTCCATCACTCCGGTGCACCAAGCGTCTACCCCGGAGGCATCGGAGGCTGAGTGCTTCCCAGGGTCGAGCTGTACGCTGTAGCCTTCGGTCACACCCCAAGCGCTGGTGTACTCCAACTCGCTGACCAAATCACCGGCTGAGTTGTACAAGAAAAACGAATCCCGCTCATTGCTCAACCGAAAAGTCTCTCGGTCGTAGACATAGTCCACAACAGCGCCACCATTTTCAGCCTCATCGCCGTTGACACCCAAAATCACGCGTCCCGAAGGCGCGATGCTCAACGCCTCACTGATGATGAACCCGTCGCCATCATCCGCGCGAAGCTCGAGGCCCGCCAAAGACAAGAGGCTGGTGCTGGCGTTGTACAACTCAAACCATTCACCGGCGATATCGGAGACCGCTGAAGGGTTCGCCATAAACTCGGTGACGAAAACATCGCCTGGACCGGGCATCACGTCTGCGTCTGCGTCGGCGT
>DBIS01000045.1 GCA_002296975.1 Deltaproteobacteria bacterium UBA796
GAACTACAGCCCCGTCGGGTATGAGGTTTCGCGCCAGCGCATCTTGGGTGGCTCTGCTGGCTCCGAAAACACGGTAGATTTGAGCAGACCAAAGGCAGGCTTGGCCTCGCTGTACTCAAAG
Source organism: Deltaproteobacteria bacterium UBA796 (assembly GCA_002296975.1). Classification (GTDB taxonomy): domain Bacteria; phylum Myxococcota_A; class UBA796; order UBA796; family UBA796; genus UBA796. The sequence goes on from DBIS01000045.1 coordinate 122, forward strand.
AACACCACCCCATCTGCACCGCCTGCTCGGGCAAGCTTGACCATCTCAACAAGCACCTCCGACCCCCAACTGGGCTCAGCACGAATCCCGATGTAAATATGCCGCCCATTCGCGCGGGAGACATGGTCCTTCACTAGGGTGCCAAAATCCAGACGCCCCGACGGTTTGGGCCGCCAATACACCATGGGCACCAGCGCATCGACCAGGCCCTTTTTGGTAAAGGCCTGAGCATCTTGGAAATATTCATCCCTACCCTCGCTCACCTCTGACCAACCCCATCGGTTGGTGTACACGCCCCACACCGCTGCAGTCACAGGCACGCTCACCGATTCAGACACCGCCGCCACTGCAGCATTGACGGCCCCACGACGCCAGTCATCAAAGTCTGGTTTACCTTCAGCCTCCCATTCAGCGAGCGAGCTGAGGTCATGGCCATAAGCTGATCCGGGATAACGAATATGGTCCAGATGAATGCCGTCGACGGGGTAGCGTCTGGCGATCTCTGCTGCCACCGCCGCTAGATGTTTGCGCACTTCTGGGTTTCCTGGGCTTGCGTAGACATATCCAGAGTTGAGGGCCATCGGCATGCCGTCTGTGTCGGCCACCAGCCACTCACCGTGGGCGAGCCAAGCGTGTTCAGGCTTGCTCTTTTCAGGGGGCGCTAGCCCACGCCACAGCGTAAATGCGTTGATATATGCATGCACCTTCAAGCCACGGGCATGGCCCACATCGACCGCCACCCCGAGGGGATCCCAATCCGGCGTTTGGCCCAGCTTTCCAGTTAGCGAGCCGGCCCAGGGCTCGAGTGAGGAGCGATAAAACGAATCGTGGACACCCCGCACCTGAAAAAACACCGTATTAAAGCCGGCATCGGCCACATTATTCATAATCTCTCGAACATCAGCCTCGTTTTCGAACGTCCAACGGGTGACCCACACGCCCCTCAACTCCCGCGCGGGCCCGGACTCGGCTAGCCCCAACATTTGGAGGCAAAATATCAAGGTCAAAAACAACATGTTCGCGCTTGTAACTGACCCCACCAAGGCCGAGGTGCTAGGATTTGTTTTATGAGCAAAACCACTACATCAAGCTGTACCCTTCTGGGCCTTTTACTCATGACCGGATGCACCAAATCAGACCCGAGCACCATGGCCGACACAGGTGATGGGGTGGTGTGTCCCAATGGTGATCCAGTCGTGGGCTATGCAGACATCGACGGCGACGGCTTTGGCGTAGCCTCTGGCCGGATGACCACCTGCGACGCATTGCCCGAGGGCTACGCCGATACCTCGAATGACTGCGACGACACCAATCCCGCCGTCTTTCCGGGTGCTGACGAACTTTGCGATGGCGTAGACAATGATTGCGACGCGGAGACCGACGAGTCAGCCATCGATGAGCGCACCTTTTATCGCGACTCCGATAACGACGGCTACGGAGACGCCTCAGACACCATCGACGCGTGCAGCCTGCCCGATGGCTATGTGCTGTGGCCCGGAGACTGTGACGAATCCGACCCGCTGATTCACCCAGAAGCCGACGAGATATGCGACGAGATCGACAACGACTGTAATGATCTCGTCGACGACAGTTTGGACTGTGACGAAACCTGAGGGTTTATCAACGCTTACGTGATTTGGCCTCTTCCGCCAAACGTGACTTTACCCCACCCCAACAACAAATCGGGCAGTGGTCGGGGACGTGCCGCAAGGCCGGGCAATGTTCGCGCCCAAAGAAAATCATGCGCAAATGAAGCCCATTCCAGGCCAACTTCGGAAACAAACGCTTGAGGTCGCGCTCGGTGATGACTACATTTTTTCCGCTGGAAAGCCCCCAGCGCCGAGCAAGCCGGTGAATGTGGGTGTCCACGGCAAATGCAGGGTGGCCGAAGGCCTGGGACATCACCACGCTAGCGGTCTTGTGGCCAACACCAGGCAAGGCCTCGAGGGCCTCAAAGGACTCGGGTACCACACCGCCGTGGCGCTCGAGTAAAAGCTGCGACAGACGCACGATGTTTTTCGACTTGGTGGGGGCAAGGCCAATCTCTCGAATGACCGCCCTGACCGTTTCGGGCTCAGCCAAAGCGAGAGCCGACACTGAGGGAAAGCGCGCCCACAAACCGGGTGTGACCTCATTCACCTTCTTGTCGGTGGTCTGCGCGCTGAGCAAAACAGCGATCAACAAAGAAAAGTTGGAGTCGTGCTCGAGGGGGATTGGTGTCTCTGGATACAGCGCCTCAAGCTGTGCTTGTATCCGCGCGACTTTTTCAGCCTTGAGCACTTTAGTTTAGGCCGAAGGGCTCACTCAAGGTGAACGGTGCGATTTCAGCATCAAAGGTGACGCCGTCGTCGCGGACCATCCGGAAAGTGCCGTGCATGGTTCCCATCGATGTATCCAGCGGGCAGCCGCTCGTATATTGGAAAGCCTCTCCCTGCTGAAGCATCGGCTGATGCCCCACCACCCCCGGCCCACGAACATGCTCCACCTCACCTCTGGCATTGGTGATCACCCAATGGCGCGAGATTAATTGCACCGGCACATCGCCAATATTCTCGATCACCACGTGGTAGGCATGAAGCCATACACCACCGGTTGGGTCGGATTGCTGAGGTAAAAACTCCGGTGCCACCCGGACGCGCACGCCGTTGGTCACCATTTCGCTGGGTTCGGACATGAGCATGCTGTAACCACAAAGCCCTCAATCACGCCAGTGGGAAGCTCAGTCAATCATGGGTGTTCACACAAAGCCACGCAACACGTACACTATATTAACATTACTTCTAGGGCCGCCAGTCCTCGACTTGCTCCCCCTCTCCATCCTGAGCCGACCCACCTTTCATGGCCGATAAAAAGAAAAACCCCACCATCCGGCGGGACGAACAAACCTTGGTAAAAGAGCGCCTCAAGCGCCCGCGAAAGCACCAGGTAATCCTGCACAACGATGATTTTACCCCCATGGAGTTTGTGGTCGACATCCTGACAGCCATCTTTCAGCGCTCTGATGCCGAAGCCACCCGAATCATGATCGCAGTCCATCAAAAGGGCATCGGCGTGGCGGGAATTTACTCGAGCGAAGTCGCCGAAGCCAAGGCCGTGAAAGCGATTCGCTACGCGCGGAAATCTGGCTACCCTCTCCTTTGCACAACGGAACCCGAATGAACCTCTCCGAAAGCCTACGCATCGCATTGTCTCGCGCCCTCACTGAGGCCACACAAATGCGTCATGAATTCTTGACTCTAGAGCATGTCCTGCTGGCACTCCTGCACGACCCAACAACGGCAAACGTATTGAGTGCTGTGGGTTGCGACCTGCTGTCTCTCGAAAAAGATATCAATGCATTTTTGGAAAGCGAAGTCGAAAAAATCCCGGATGGACAATCGGTTGAGCCCCAACAAACCCCAGCCTTTCAGCGGGTACTTCAGCGCGCAGCCTTTCATGTGCAACACGCTGGCCGTGACACTTTAGAAGGCCCTGCCGTTTTGGTGGAGGTCTTGCGAGAGGAGGAAAGCTACGCGGTGTTCCTGATCGGGGGCCAAGGCGTGACTCGGCTCGATATCACCGCTTTTCTCAGCCATGGGGTTCGCAAAGATGGCCTCATTGGCAAGAAAAGGGCCTCTGCTGGGGTCGATGACGACGGCGAGGTCGCTGAAAACCCACTGAATGCTTATGCGACCGAGCTCGTGGCCAAAGCTGCCGAAGGCAAAATCGACCCCCTGATCGGGCGTGTGGACGAGTTAGAGCGCATGGCCCATATTTTGGTCCGACGCCGGAAAAACAATCCCCTCCTCTTGGGCGATCCGGGGGTGGGCAAGACCGCGCTCGCTGAGGGTCTCGCGCTCCACATCCACGAAGGAAAAGTTCCCAAACCCCTCAAAAATTGCAAAATTTACGCCCTGGACATGGGTGCACTCCTGGCGGGGACTCGGTACCGAGGCGACTTTGAAGAGCGCATGAAAGCGGTCATGGATGCCCTAGAGGCCGAAGACAAAGCCATCCTCTTTATCGACGAGATTCACACCATCGTCGGTGCCGGCGCCACATCGGGCGGCACCATGGACGCATCGAACCTGCTCAAGCCAGCCCTGGCGAGTGGCGCCTTGCGGTGTATTGGCTCCTCAACCCACAGCGAATACAAATCAGCCTTCGGAAAAGACCGTGCCCTCGCGCGGCGCTTTCAAACTTTGGAAGTC
>DBIS01000281.1 GCA_002296975.1 Deltaproteobacteria bacterium UBA796
GCCCGAGCAATGCTGTCAGTTTGGGCCACGCTTTTGCGCTTCATGATCGCCACAAGCGGGCCCATGTCAGCTTTGTGAGCGCCCTGGCCACTCCGGGTGTCGACGTGGATGCCTGTATGGGCGTCGTGGGTTCAGCCATGCGGGCGGGGCTCACGGCTCAGGCGCTAAGGATGGGGCTTTGGGCCGAGGCGCGAGGGTGTCCGCCCGAGGGTGGATTTCACGGTTGGGTGGCGATGGCTGCTGCGGTCGAGGGAGAGTGGGGCGTTGCTCGGGATTGGGCCAATCGTACCCCAGTAGACCCAAAACTTCGGGCCGCAGTTGTGAACGCGGCCATCGCCAAACGTGATGGCGATGAGGGCTTGTACGCAACGCTGGTGGCTGCCTGGACGGGCACAACCCCTCTGGAGCCACAGGTGGAGGCGCTGTTGGGTCGTGGAGATGTTCCGGCGGTTAGGGGTTGGCAATGAGTATGCGTCACCTTCTTTTGTTTTGCTTACCGCTTGTGTGCGGGTGGGGTGCGCATCAGTTTCAGGTGAGCGCCGATATGGTCCGTCGGGCGCTGAAAGCAGACAATCGGGAAATTTTCATACCGTCACCAAAGGCCACGCAGGTGGCGGCGATGGGCTTTGACCTGGTGGTTGCCGATTTGCTGTGGGTGCGGTCAGTCCTAATCTTTGTGGATTTTTTAGGCCAAAGCGGGACATCTGGAGCAGTTTGGATGCGAACCGTTCTTCAAACTGTTGTGGTACTCGATCCGGCATGGCGTACCCCATTCTTTTATGGCGGAGGGATGTTGAGGATGCTCGACGATGTCGAAGGCAGCGACGAGATATTTACCAAGGGTATGGAGGCTTTTCCCGAGGACGCCTATTTTCCCTTTTCGATTGGGATAAACGCATTCCTCATCCATAAAGATTTGGATAAGGCTGCGGCATTCCTCAAGCAGGCTGGGGCGTTGCCGAGCGCACCCCGGTGGTATCGAGCGGCTGCCGCGGAATTTTTGAATCGACGAGGGCAACGTAAAGCGGCCTTGATGTACTTGAAGCAGGAAATTGAATCCGCCAACTCAGAGCGAGAGCGGGTGTTGCTTGAAAACGAATTTAAATCTTTGCTGTATGAACAGATTGTTGAGGTGTTGGTGGCACGCCAAAAAATGTGGGAAGCCAAGTTTTTACGCCCGCTCGATGGTGTTGAGGGCCTGGGCGACTTGCCGCCAGATCCTTTGGGTGGCGCGTGGTTTGTCGCTGCTGATGGCATTGTTCGGTCCACCGTTCAAGACCCAGTGGTCGCCAAGCGCGCCCGCAATGAGGAGCGTTCGATTTTGGTGAACCCGTGAGGGGTGTGGGTGCGTTGATCGGTCTGGGCAGTTCTTTAGGCGACCGGCCACGGGCCCTCGAGCTCGCTGTGCGGATGCTTGAAGCAGATGCTCACACCCGGGTTGTTGCCACCAGTCGTACCTGGTTGAATCCTCCGATGGGTGTTGCGCGAGGCGCCTTTTTGAACGGGGCTGTACGCGTAGAAACCGAACATTCTCCACGGGGGTTGCTCGCCCTGTGCAAAGACATTGAAAAACGGGTCGGTCGAAGGGTTAGTGAGCGTTGGTCTGACCGCGTGGTTGACCTCGATTTATTGTTGATGGGCAGGGTGATTCGTCGGGGGGCTGCGCTCAGGCTCCCACACCCTCATATGCTACAACGCCCCTTTGTTATGACACCGTGTCTAGAGGTCGCTTCTGACTTTTTTCATCCTTTGTTGCGTTGTCGGCTCGATGCATGCGCCAAGGACGCTAGCGCGGGCCTGATCAGCTTCGGTCGACTGCCGCAAGCGTTTGCGAATGTTGGTGGCTCGAAGTACACAGGGGCCAAGACCACTGCAGCTTTAAGGGGTGATGGCATGAAGATTTTTATCGACACAGCGAACATTGATGAAATCCGTGAGGCCCACGCTTGGGGCATTCTAGATGGTGTCACCACCAACCCGAGTTTGATAGCCCGGGAGGGTGGAGATTTTATCGAGACCATCCACGAGATTTGCCAACTTGTGAAGGGACCAGTCTCTGCAGAGACCGTCTCTCAAGATGCCGAGGGCATGATCAAGGAAGGAAAGCTCCTCGCACAGATTTCAGAGCACGTTGTGGTCAAGGTGCCCCTGACAGCAGCCGGGCTCACGGCCACCCGTGCCCTTTCAGATGCAGGCATCGACGTTAACGTCACCCTTATATTCCAGCCTGCCCAAGCCTTGATGGCGGCCAAGGCTGGTGCAGCCTATGTCAGCCCATTTTTGGGCCGACTCGACGATATCGCGACCGACGGGGTTCAACTCATCGAAGAAATCGTGACGATTTTTGGGAACTACCCAGCACTCGGCACCGAGGTGCTCGCCGCATCAATCCGGTCTTCATTGCATGTCAGTCAGGTCGCTTTGGCTGGCTGTGATGTGTCTACGATACCATTCAAGGTGCTCTCGAAGTTGGTGAACCACCCACTCACGATGAGCGGTAACGCCCAGTTTCTTGCCGATTGGGACACAGTCCCTGACAACGATATCGCCGGTCAAGTGACCCGGTGGCTCGGCAAGCGCAGTTCCTGAAGGCGCATCCAAGACTGATGGGCTGCTCGCGGCCGTGGTCGCTGCTGTGGTGGCCCTGCCCTATTTGGCAGGTGGCTACGTTTGGGATGATGGCCCGCTGATCGTCGAGCGCCTGGTGGGCCTCGATGCAGTCGGGTGGTTTGAGTTGTGGGCGGGGCCTGTGACCGATGATGGTCCTGGTGCATCCTATTATCGTCCGGTTGCCTTGAGCTTAATGGCCTTGGGCGGGCGGTTTGGGCCCTGGGCGATTCACCTCATGACCCTGCTCCTGCATGCTGGGAGTGCTGGACTTGTGGTCCTGTTGTGTCGCCATAGTCGGTGGCCGCTCATCGCAGGCTTGGTGTTTGCTGTACATCCTTTGGCCAGCGAAGTCTTGGGGTGGTGCTCGGCGATGCCCGATGCCTTGGCTGTTTTTCTCGGTCTTTTGGCTGTGTGGTGGCGGCCACGGAGTGCGCTTGGTGCTTTTGTGCTCTTGGTGCTTGGGGGTTTCTCAAAAGAGACGGCTCTCCTTATTCCGTTGGTCTTCGCTTTTGGCGGATCTGCTGTTCGGGTCTGGTTGACGCCTTGGCTGGGTGCTGTGTTGGTGGTGGGCAGTGTACGTTTGATGGCTAATGTAGGCCTTGGAGCCGGATGGGGAGCCAAGTTAGGCTTGGCACCGACCGCACTTGGCTGGGGGAGTGGCGGCCTGTTGTGGCCCTTTCCGATGCACGCGGTACGAGATTTACATGTTGCGCCAATGCCGCTGGTCGTCTGTGGATGGGTGTTGCTCTTTGGGCTGGTGGTGCTCGGTCGAGGGCGTCCCTTGGCTCTTGCTGCTGCGGCTTTGGTTTTTTGCGCGCATGTGCTCGCCCTACCCGCCGCCCTCGATGGGTATTTGATGGCCGAACGGTACAGCTACCCGGCGATCCTTGGCTTGGGCATTTGGTTGGCCGCAATCCTTCCGCGTTTTGAGCGCCGATGGGCTGTTGGTGTGGCGCTGGTGTTTGGGCTCGGTGTTCATATCCAAGAGGCGGGCCGATGGCAGACGGATTTGACCCTGTTTGCCAGCCCGGAGGGTCGAGGGCGGTCTTCTTCCTACGCTTGGCATCTACTGGCTGTGTCTCAGATGGCTGCAAACGAGCATGCTTTGGCTGCCGAGTCCTTTGGACATGCGGTGTCGGCAGGAAACCCGTACCCAGGTGACCGCCGGTTACGTTTAACGGCCTTGGTTTTGGCGGGTCGATCCAAAGAGGCTGTGGTGTGGATGGACGCGGGACCGGCCGAGGGATTGTTGGCGGTAGATATCGCCTGGCGCGCACGTGCGGCATGGGACGCCGGGCAGCCCGAGCGGGCAAAACGGTTGCTATCGATGCTCAAGCAAGATGGTCACTTTGATGGTCCACCGTGGATTCCTGCTTTGGCAAAGGTCGTTTTTGGTGCCACTGAACCGCCATTGATTCCCCATGAGCCTTCCACGCCTTGACCCGACTCAAACCGCCGCATAGAAAGGCTGCTCAGCGGTGAGATCGGATGCAAACAGGCGCGAAAAATTGTGGCGACAAACGGGATGCAATCACCCAAGCGGCTGTCGCTGTTTTTGCTGAAAAGGGCTACCGAACGGCCCGTGTTTGTGATGTCGCAGCAGCAGCAGGCGTCGCCGACGGCACGATTTACCTGTACTTCAAAAATAAAGAAGACCTCCTCCTGTCCATTTTTGAAGAAAAGATGACGATGTTGATTAGCG
>DBIS01000084.1:0-4797 GCA_002296975.1 Deltaproteobacteria bacterium UBA796
TGTCCAGACGACCCTCGGATAACCTGGATTTCAAGGCCTGCAGAGGGCATCGTTGCTGCACTCGAGGTGGGGCGCGCCGCGTGTAAACACGAATTTATAGCCAGGCTGGATGTCGATGACCGTGCCCTGCCAGGCCGAATTCCCGCCCAAATTTCAGCGCTCAAGGCAGACCCAAATTTAGCGGTTGTGGGGGGCGCTGCGGTGATGGTGCGCGAGGACCAGCAGGAGAATCAAGGCATGGTTGTGTACGTCGACTGGGTCAACCAATTGCCGTGTTTGCATCGGGAACTCTTGGTTGAAAGCCCGCTCTTTCATCCGGCTGTATTAATGCGTGCGGCTGCAATCGACGCGGTGGGTGGCTATCGTGAAGGGGACTTCCCAGAAGACTATGACCTGTGGCTTCGGTTGGTGACGGCCGGGTACAGGCTAGGCGCTGTGTCGGTGCCTGTCGTCAGGATTCTCGATCGGAAAAACCGTCTCACTCGAACCGACCCAAGGTATCGCCGTGCGGCTTTTGATGCGCTAAAACAAGCCTGGTTAGAGCGAGGTCCGCTGAAGCGCCCAAGGCGAGTAGCGGTGTGGGGAGCTGGGCGGTGTGGAGGCCGGTGGATTCGATGGCTCAAGTCCAAAGGGCACCATGTTGTGGGGGTGGTCGATCCTTTCTGCACGACTCAGCGCCAAGGCATAAGCGTCGAACCCCCATCTTCGCTGGCGGCCATGCAGGTGGATGTACTTTTGGTGGCTGTGGGTGCCCGTGGGGCCCGAGATGAGATCCGGATGCAGTTGGCCTTGATTCGCCCAGACTGGGCAGAGGGTGTCATTTGGTGGGCTGTGGCGTAGCCCATCTAATTTTCTCAGTGTTTAGGTCCAAAATCACGCCTCTGATGGACTCACCATTGGCTTCAAAGGCCGGCTCTAAGAGCGTGAATAAAGGGTCTCCTGCTGAGGGCCCGTCACCGTCTTGGTCCAGATAAATACGAACCCCAAAGACCCCGTGTTTCGGTGCGGGCATCTCAAATGTGTCCACATTGTCGAATCGCGCAGACCCAAGGATGGGATTATTTTTGTTTGACCGATCCGGGTCGAGGTCGACCAGATCAATCTGCACAGAGACGCCCTTTGGTGCACCAATCACAGCGCCTGATAGCGTCACACGGGCGGAGGATATCTTTCCGGTTGGGGGCCCTTCACCGCGGGCGAAGCGGTCATCCCAGGGGCCAAGGGGTGTGGCATGCGTTGGCAGCTCAAAATGTCCGTGTTTTACCCAAGGTCCAATTGCTGCAGCGATGGCGTCTGCGATGAGTTGGTGCCCTGTTGCGCTTGGATGAAGTTCGTCTAAAAATAGTGAGTCTCGGTGGAATTCGCTGGCCTGAAATACCGAGGTGATATCTACCAGTGGGGCGCCCTGCTGTTTGGCGACAGCGGTCATGACCTCCCGGTAAAGAGGCCATGCGATAGCGCCTGTGGTTTCTTCTCCGAGGTCGACCTTATTGGCGAGCGCGACAAAGACCACTTCTGCACCGTGGGCGCGGGCAGACTCGGCCAAGAACTGCAGGTTTTTGGCGTAATCATTCACGTTCACCCGTCGATATCCACCGGTTGGGGTTTGGCCGAGCATCCATCCCACCGTTTTGATGTCTTCTGCTCGAGGTGCCAGGCGGATCTCCCAGTCCAGCCAACGATAAAGTGCGCTCGATTGAAGCGCAGTTGCCAATACGGGGGCGGCGTTGGCGTTGTGTCGTTCACTCAATAGCTGTTTATCCACGAAGCTATCGAAGTTGTTGTCAGACCACAGGTTGGCGATCACAAGCAGGTCTGGGTCGAGGGCCCACCCCCGCATGGCCATATAGTTGATGGACTGGGCAGTTGAGTACCCTGGGGTGCCGAGGTTGATGACTTCAAAGCTGGGCCCCAAGGATTCAGCCAGGCGTTGACCGAAGACTGCTTGGCCTTCGACCCCATGCCCGTACACCGTGGAGTCGCCCAGAAGAACCACACGTTTGAGTCCTGTGGGTTTTTGCTGTGTGGTCTCTCGGCCTCTAAATCCGAGGGTGTTGATGTGTACGTCGACCCCCATTTCGGTTCGCTCACCGGGCACCATTTCCCACAATAAAAATGGATTTCCAGGTAAATAGGGGGCACCGGTGTGGGTGACTGGGACTGGCGCTTCCCAAGCCAAAAGAGCGCGACGGCCCAACCATGCGGCTGCAACCTCGGCCATCAAGAGCATGCCGGCCACAGTCAGCAGACTAAAGCTGAGGCGGCGCTGGGTGAGAGGCCTCATGGTTTGGCGTTTCCGCTGAGTCGGCGAAGGTTCTCTCTGGCTGCCGCGTTGGCTGGGTCTTTTTCCAGCACATCTTTGAATATGCGTCGGGCTGATTCTTCGTCGCCCAAGATGGCCCGGACAAGTCCGATCCCGCTGCGGGCTTCAATGAGTTCGCCGTCGATGAGTACCGCTTGGCGAAAGTCATTTTCAGCCTCAACCATTCTGTCGAGATCAAAGTGGGCACGGCCCCGGAGATACCAGCCCAAGCCGTTCTTTGGGGCCAATTTGGTGACCTGGTCGGCTCGCAGCAATGCCGCGCCTGCCGCGCCAGACCGAAGCTGGGTTTTGATGAGCACCAACAAGGGTGCCACTTCCTCAGATGGAGCGAGCCCGAGGGCGCTTTCGATTGCAGTCATCGCTGCTGTGTTGTCATCATTCTCCAAATGGAAGACGGCGAGGTTGTGCCAGGTTCGCCAATCTCTGGGTGCGTGATGTGTGGCATCCCTGAGTGCTTGTCCGACTTTTTTGGGTTCATCTCCAAGGCGGGCACAGCGGGCCAATCCTTCGAGGGCTGGAACGTGGTTTGGCTTGATCTTCAGGGCCTGCTTGTAGTGCTCGAGTGCCATCGGTAAAAACCCACGCGCCAAGGCGATATCTCCCAGAAGGGTGAGGGGTGTGTGGCTTCTTGGGGAGAGCATTCGGGCGGTGGTTGCGAAACGGATTGCATCATCCCATTTACTGGAGTTTGGGTCTGCGGATCTGGCATGCCGGAGGGCGGTGCGGGCATTTCGAATATGGGGCTCAATCACGCGCGCTAAGGCTTGTTTTCCGGTGGCTCCGTGTGCGTTTGACAATGCGCGCGCCGCCTCAAATGCGCCTTCAAGATGCCCTTGTGTCGCTGATGAGAGCATTGTGAGCAAGGTCGCCTTTGCTGATCGAACCTCTGCGACGCCTGGGGGCGCAGTTCCGTTCCATGGGTCAACTTGGTCCTTCATGAGCTCAGGGGCGTGGCTCAGGTGGAGTGTGGGTCGGTCGAACAGCCCTGCGGACAAACGGTCAGGCCTAAGGGGAGGGTGGTCGAGTGCGCCGAGAACTCGCGTGGAGTTCTGCCCCAAGATCGCGGCACCTGCGAGCATTTCTGGGCTTTGAAACCCCAGGGATAATAGGGCGGCCCTAGCGTGGTCGAAACCTGAGGCCAGGGCTTTATAGGTGGCTGCTTTATCGCTGGCGACAAAGATGATGCTGTCCACGCCTTCGGGGGGCAGCCAGGTTGTCACCGACTGAAACTGCGTTGTGAGTGCGCCAGCGATTTGGCTGAGTGCACCATCGGCCCACCATCGCATATGAACACAAAGAACATAAACCCCATCTGGGCTCAGGTGGGCCTTAATCGCTGAGATGTGGCCATCATCGAGCCCCCAGTTGGCGCCGCTTGTCCAAGGGCTGTGGTTGATTTCGATGATGGAACCCACGGACGGCGTGCGGCGGGTGAGCGATGCGGAAAATTCACCATAGAGTGGGTGACCAGGTTGGAGCCACAGCCGTTGTCGGACCGGGTCCATATTCGCGATACTTCGCAAAGCGTAGACTGAGCTGACCGCCACATGGGTCAGGCCAGGCGGGTGGGCAGCGATGCCTCGCAGTGCGTTGCCCATCCAGTCTCCAATCAAAATCTGTGCCTCAGATTTTGGGCTCAACAGTGCACCCAAGTGTCCGGCCAACTCTTCAGATTGAGCTTTGTCGCCAAAAGACGACCCCAGGGCGCCGTCCAAACTCATCCCAAGGTCGGTGGTGGTTTGGGTTCCGGTCCAAGTAACGAATGATCCAGACGGGGTCAGACCATGTTGCTTGGCTGCGAGTCGGGCGGGTGGGGCGCTCCACGATACGAGGGCACTCGGGCTGCTCGCTTTCGACCAAACGCTTGTCCGGTTGAGTATTTTTTCCGGTGCAGGCAGCCACCCTTGGGCCCCCACAACAAATAGGCAAACCCCACCGGCGATGGCTCTTTGCCCAAGTGGCTTTGCAAACAAAACAACCAGGCCAAGGGCGCCTGAGGCGACCCAAAGGATGTGATCGGTGCTGGCGACCGAGGGGCCAAACCACAGGCCCGCAGCCAAGCCGATAGGGGGCAAAACCGAGTCTCGTGGCCCTAAAAATGTCAGCGGAGATGCGATGAGCCCAAGGAAAAACAAGGGCAAAGCAAGCCATAGCCGACCATCTATTCCCAAGCTTTGGTTCATGCCGAGCGCAGCGATTTGCGGAGCAGCTTCGCCCAATAGGTGGGGTGTGCTCCACAAATATACCCCCACGATGCCCACCCAAATGAAAGGAAGGGGGGTGGCTTTGAGGGTCCGGCCCAATGTGAGGCCAGTCACTACGGCGATGGCCCCACCAAGGGTTGGGTCGAAGACCGTGCGTAGGCCCACCCAGCCCGCGCTAAGCCAAATGCCCCCCGCCAGCGCGCTAGCCGTAAGCTGAGCCGTATGGAACACACGGTGTTTCGCGCCTAATGCCCGGTGTGCCCGGTGTGC
>DBIS01000084.1:5124-5267 GCA_002296975.1 Deltaproteobacteria bacterium UBA796
CCGGTGTGCCCGGTGTGCCCGCTGGCCCGAGAGTGTCGCGTGACCATAGGCCAGGCCGATGGCCCCAAACGCAAGGCCGAAACCGGGTGAGGCCATCAATGTCGACAGCAAGATGCCAAGCCCTAAAAGCATGGGCGAAGACC
>DBIS01000084.1:5611-5927 GCA_002296975.1 Deltaproteobacteria bacterium UBA796
GTCACCTTGGCGGCCCAAAGTCTGCGCCAAAATTCGAATGCTTGGCCAGAAGCTGAGGGCGAGCAGTGTAAGGACAACTGTGGGCACTTCTGCTGTGGAGCCAGTCAATTGACGACTGTGTTGGGCCACAAACACATTTAGCCAATCAAGGTTGACGAAAAACCCCCAAGGCAACACAAGCCCGATGCGCCACAACCAATTGGGTGTACCCAGACGCCGGGCCAAAGAAAAGAAGAGAAGCCCAACGACCGAAGCACCCAGGATGGATTGGGGCCCGGCGCCGCTTAAGCTGACAATGGTCTGTGCTCCGGCACCC
>DBIS01000174.1 GCA_002296975.1 Deltaproteobacteria bacterium UBA796
TTGAGACCCTCCACAGCATTAATCACCTCCCGTTCGGCGCCCCGCCCAAAATCATACCCGGGGCAAAGGCCGACTTTCTATGGTTTGAAGCCGATAATCCGATCGATGCCATCCGAACCCGGGCAAAACCGAGGGTGTTTCGGAGCGGCGTGGGAACGAAGGCACCCTAAGCATACATACAGCCAGCGCAGACTAAAGCCGACCCGCCACCCGGCCAATATGGGCTTCGATCGCCGCCAGCCCCGTCGTTAAACATGCCGGGCCGGGCTGCAAGATATCGCAACTGGAAATTTCGTATACCGCATCATTCGCAAGGGCTGGGATGCTCGACCACCCGGGCCGGGCCTGCACTGCTGCCAGGTCGAAGGGCTTTCCACACCAACTCGCGAGCATCAACTCTGGGGCCGCGTCGATGACTTCTTGGGACTGAACAAAGCGCTCCCTCGCAAGCTTTCCGTGCGCCCGGTCCGAAAAAATATCCTTCCCACCAGCAATCTCGATGAGCTCGCTCACCCACGCAATGCCAGAGATTATTGGCTCGTCCCACTCTTCGAAATACACCAGAGGCCGAACACCCCGTTTGGCAGCCCGCGCCTGAGCAGCCTCAATATTGCGCATGTAGCCCCCGACAAGGCTTTCAGCCTCCAATGGCCGACCGACCAATCGCCCCACGTTCATCACCACCGCCAAAATCTCCTGAATGCTTCGTTGATTGAAAATCAGCACATTCAGATTGTTCGCGATCAGTTTCTTAGCCAACTCCGCCTGAATATCTGAAAATCCAATGACCAAATCGGGTTTGAGGGCTGATATTTTTTTGACGCTCCCGTCTACAAAGGCACAGACCACCGGCTTGTCACGCTTGGCCTCGGCGGGTCGCTCTGTGTACGCACTGATGCCCACGATTCGATCTTGCTCGCCGAGCGCATACAAAATCTCGGTGGGCTCCTCCGTCAAACATACAATTCGAGAAGGCCCGCGCGGAACGTAAAACGACATCGTTATTGACCCAAAACCCGCTCTACATCGTCTTGCTCAGACCAGTCCACATTGGCGTAAATCGCATCGCGGCCCACCGTGAATGCACGACGCCCGCCGCCTTCATTTTGTCCTATCGCCTCGACGATAGAACGGCGGTCTGGGCGACAGGTGATGATGTCAGCGATCATCCGCTCCTCCCACTCTAAAGTCATGCCCCTCATACAACGCTCAACGATTGTGCGGGCGGTACTTCGGGCGGTGTGAGGATAATAGTGCCGAATCAACAATTGCCGCACAGCCTCGTATTGCTTGCCGTCGAGTGCATAGCAAATATCCCACGCACTCGCCGCGTCGACCACAGCCACCAGGTCGCCCGCTCTGACCGACGCGCCCAGCACCGACAAGACCGTGTCCTCGTCGCCATCAAATGTCACACCTCGCACCAAGCCGCGGATCATGCGAATTCGGTGAGAGCTGCTGGCCGCATCAATCTCGCCACTGCTCATCGTTCGACTGGCGTCATCGTCGAGTTGCGGTGCAGAAGCTTCCATTGAAGGGCGCAGGCCCGTGCTGGGGATTTGCTGTAAACCGCCCAGGGTGTCGACACCGGTGATGTCACCCATCAAGCGATTACCCTCTAAATCCTCTGTGTACGGGTTGCGCCCCTCAAGGCCATTATCGGTCAATTCAATCGCCCGCTGCCAGGTGTCTGCCCGTTCGGTCGCCATGTCGGCATCTGCCACATACGCCATCACAAAGTCTTGCACCATTCGCGGCACCAGCTCGGCTGGCAAGCCCACCCGATCGCCCATCTCAACACTCATCTGAATTGCAGCCTGATCAAACACGGAGGTCATCGACATAAAGTCAGCGCTGAAATCTGCCATCGCTGCGCGGTCCATGTCCTTGTAGCCACTGCTAAACACCCACGCCTGGGCCCTTGGTAGGTCGAAGCGAATATGTGCCTGCATATGGGCCACCAAACTCTCGGTCGCGTGGGTCAACTCCTTGATCATTTGACCACTAAACAGCCCGCTGAGACCACCCAGCATACCACCAACCGATGCCCCAACCAAAGGTGCACCGACCGCAGCAACCTCACCCGCCAAGCTCAACAAGGTCACCTCATGCTTATCGGCAGCGACGTCAAAAGCCGTCTGCCAATGGGCCTCGACGTCTCCTCCCCTGTCAGCAGCCTGGAGGTTGTCCTCATAAACCTTGTCGAAATACCTCACACACTCCAAGACATAGCTGGGGTACCAAAATGTACCGCTTTCTGCCTCTTTGACCTCATTTTCGGTCACGTATTGGTACACCCGGGTAAACCAAAAGCGGTTGTCGACCACTTTACCTGAACTATCCAACATGCCGTCGGCTGACTTTTTACGTTCGACCGCCAACCCTTTCACCAAACCCAAGCGCCGGCGATATTCGGCCCCGTCTTCGATAATTCCAGAGTTGGGCGGCGCCTCGCTTCGAACCGGTGGGTTGCCAATCAGATTTCCGCGCTCGCGCCAAGATTGTCCAGCGGCACCTGCGCCATTTTCTGTACTCAGGCCCGCGGCGACCGCAGCATTACCATCACGGTCTTGCCGCCGATCCCTGACGCCCCCAGCAACGGTGCTGGATCCCGAGGCCGGCGCTTCGGTTTGGGGTTGTCGTTCGTGGCCAGAACCCATCTCACCCTCCGCTACCCATTTAAGCACGCTCGTGCGCGAGAAAAGGTGATTTTCATCTCAGTCACTGGACGGTTTGGCTTGAGTCCAATGACCGTCGATGTTCAGCCCTGCACGCTCGCCCCAAGCCGCGCTCAAGCTGGTCTTTGCAGCCGCCGATGCTTTTGTCATGACAAGCAGCTGTTCAAGCTGGCCCAACCACGGCGCTTTCGCGATGGCCAAAACGCCGGCATCGCCCAAGTCGTCTCTGAGGTATAGGCCCTTAAAGTCAGGGCTCGCTCCCACCGCAGCCAGCGCCTTCGCATCTGTTTCATCCAGGCCACAATCTTGAAGGTTCAAACTAACCAAGCCCTCGCCGATCCCAACCAGACCCACCAACCCCCCAGGGCCAATGGGGTTTTCATTCAGGTACAGCGCCCGGGATGGTGCGGATTCAATGAGCCTCCGGGCACCCGCTCCTCCGATTTGTGTGTCTGTTAAAGTGAGGTTGCCTCTAAGCCTGGCCTGGGCGAGGACCGCGGCACCCGAGTCGCCAATAGCTTGCCATTTCAGGCTTAAACCCGGCAACTCCTGCCCATATGGACCGGTCAACAGGGCAGAGAGTCAAGCGGCCGTCACCCCACATTTATCGTAGCTGAGGGTGGTGAGAGATTTCAGTCCTTGCCAACCTGCCATGGCCTTAAGCCCAGCATCACCGAGTGGCTCAAAGGCGAAACTCAAGGCCGTTAAACTGCGACTTTTCGGGGAGTCTACGATGGCCGATACAGTCGATGCCGTGATGTCCACATTTGAGAAAAACAAGCTCTCCAAGACCGGCAACTCAGGGTGCGACAGCAATGCGACAAATGACGCATCATTCATCTGCTTCATGGCCCACTCATTTTTAAGACTGGGCAATATAAACGCCAGGCGCCCAGACCCGTCTGACTGATTTTGAATCGCAGATATCTCGTCGGCGGCCCAGTCTTGTGGGGTCATGGGTTTTGGCTCATCGGAACACCCTAAACCCATCAAGGTCGCGAGTGGCGCCAACAGCCGACAAATCGCTTGGCGCACCGACACTAAAACAGGTTGCTTGTGCGGGTGGCCAGCGCATGATTGATGTACACCGTCTTGGACTCTGAGTAGAACTTCCAGGCATCTGGACCCATCTCGCGGGGACCGACGCCGGTGGCCTTAATACCCCCAAAAGGCATATGGGCCTCGCCACCGATCGTGGGATTGTTCACATGAACCATCCCCGCCTCGAGCTCGTGAATCACCTTGAAGGCGTGCGATATATCCCGTGTAAACACCGAACCCGTGAGTCCGAATTTGACCCCATTGGCCACGGCGATGGCCGCTTCGACCGAGGCCACACGAATCACACACAACACCGGCCCAAAAATTTCCTCTGTGGCGATGCGCGACGAGGGCGACACATGGTCAAAAACTGTGGGCGCAGGAAAGTAGCCGCCACCCAGGTTTCCACGGTCCATACGCTCACCACCGCATACCAGTTCGGCCTCGCCTTTGCCGATCTCCATGTATTTGAGGACCTGCCCAAGCTGCTTGTCCGATACCGATGGTCCCATCGTGGTGTCGGGATCGAGTGGATGACCAGGGCGCACAGCCTTGGCGTGCTCGACCACTTTGGCCACAAAAGCATCGGCCACATCCTCGAGCACAATCGCACGGCTGGTGGCGGTGCAGCGCTGGCCGGTAGAGCCAAAAGCACCCTTCGCACAGGCCGCTGCGGCCAAATCCAAATCGGCATCAGAGAAAATCAAGATGGGATTTTTACCGCCCAACTCGCACTGCACTGGCTTGTGAAGCGCCCCACACCGCGCCTCGATGATGCGTCCGACCTCGGTCGAGCCAGTAAAACTGATGGCTGCAACATCGGGGTGCTCGATGATGGCCTGGGCAGGCTCAACATCCCCATGAACGATGTTGACCACCCCCGCGGGAATCCCGGCCTCAGCGAGGAGTTGGCCGATCATATGGGCCGTCGCTGGGGTCTCGGGGGCAGGCTTGAGCACCACTGTGTTTCCGGCAGCGATGGCCGGTGCAATCTTCCACAAGGGAATGCAAACCG
>DBIS01000048.1 GCA_002296975.1 Deltaproteobacteria bacterium UBA796
AGAATAGTTCACCATCAAGATGTACATGCATGCGAGGACATAGACCGTACACATGACCGGAACGACCTTTTCAGCCACCGTCGCAATGCGCTGAATACCCCCGAGAATCACCACGGCCACAGCAGCGGTCATCACCAAGCCATACACCCAGGGGTTTGCTGCAAAGAATGGGATGACAGTCTGGATTTGGTTCATGGATTGACTGACTTGGAAGGCGTTGCCACCCCCGAATGAGCCGCCGATACACAAGATGCAAAACAAGACCGCGAGGACCTTTCCAAGCTTCCCACGCCCTTGCTCTGCCAGGCCTTCAGAGAGGTAATACATGGCACCACCCATGATGCGGCCATCGCTTCGACGTACCCGGTAAGCTTGTCCCAAAGTACATTCGGTGAACTTTGCACTCATGCCCAGCAGTCCAACGAGAATCATCCAAAATGTCGCCCCTGGTCCCCCAAGTGCCACGGCGATGGCGACCCCAGCGATATTGCCCAAGCCGACGGTAGCCGACAAAGCAGCGGAGAGGGCCTGAAAATGGGTCACCTCGCCTTCTGAACCCTCATCGTCATATTTTCCGGCCACGAGGTCGATGGCGTGGCGGAACATCCGAACATTGACCAAGCCCATCTTAACGGTGAGAAAGGTTGCCCCGGCCAACAGCCATGCCACAACCAAGGGCATATTGAGGAATGGAATATTCCAGAAAAACACCGCGGCAATGGGCCCCACCAAATACTGGCCAAAAAGCCCATCGATGGTGGCGGACAGCCCTGTTGAACCCGACGCAAATGCGCTCGACGAAAACAAGAACGCACTAAAAAAACTGAAAATACGAACCATGGAAAGCCTGCGGTAAAAGGGACATCTGGTCAGAACTATGGCCTAAACGATTGGCCAAAGCCTGACCAACCTTCAAAGCTGTGCGAGAGACACCTTGATCGCCGCCGAGAGTTGGGGTGCACCGAGCGCATCTGCAATCCCGAGTCCCTCCAACCACATTTTTTTGGCACCCAGTTCATCTCCAGCCTCTTGCAAATGACGCCCCAGCAAATATCGGGCGTTCACGCGGGTTTCGCTGTGATCAAATTTGTCCGCGCTTTGAGCGATGGTGAGCAAGCGCTCCTCGACGTCTTGGGCCCCGCGCTGCCCATCTAAAAAGGCCAAATACGCCGCGTTCATCAAAATCCCATGGGAAAAACCAGAGGATTCCGCGATGTCATGGCTTCGCCTAAAAGCTGCCCAAGCCCGCGCTCGGTCGCCCTGCCTAAAATGGACATCCCCAATATTATGAAGGTTGACCACCACACCCAAGCGATAGTCAATGCCCTCCCGTATTTTTAAGGCCGCCTGATAATACTCCAGCGCGTCGTCATATTGCTCTGCTTCAGCGTGAATGGTCCCAAGGTTATTAAGAATGCGCCCGACCAGCAGGGCATCGTCTGCCCGTTGGGCCCGTGCGAGTGCATCTTCAAGTTGGTCCAAGGCCGCCTCATCATCACCGTTCCGAATATGGCGCAGTGCAAGCGCAACCAAAGCCTTGGCACTGAGCAGATCGTCCCCTCCGGCCAAGCGCAGGGCATCTCTGAGCCATGCCTCACCTTTATCGATCTCACCGCGGCCCAAGGCCAGCGACCCCATGCCATTCAGCGCCTCGACTGCCACTTGACGATGCCACAAAGGCGCACCATCGAGGTCTTCTTCTCGCAGAGCACCCATGGCGAGCCCCCGGGCTGTGTCATAGCTGGCGTGACTCAACACCGTCCGCCCCTTCATGCTGTATAGGTTCCCCAACGCCACAGTGGCCACAGCCTCAAGCTCGGTGTCCCCCACTTCTTCACCTAAATCTTGGGCCACTTGCAGGTGAATCTCCGACTTTCTGGGGTCACCGGCGAGGCGCCAAGCATTTCCAGCCTTGATGCGCAACACCGCTTCTTTGACATGGGCAGCCTGGCTCCGTCGTTGAAGCTTATCAAGCCAACCCACACCTTCCTCCCAGCAACCCAAGGCAGGACGAATCATCTGCTGTGAGCGCAGCCTGTCTCCGGCCCGTTCCGCGTGCCCTGCCGCCCGTAAAAACTGGCCTCCGGCTGCACAGTGCGCCGCCAACTCCATGCGCTTGTCTCCCAAATCATCGCCATATAGACGCTCCATACCGTCAGCGACCATCCGGTGGTATTCCGTCAGGCGAACCCCAAGAATCGACCGATGCACAGCCTCCCACAACAAGACACTCGAAAAACTCGCGATGCCCATTTGGTCTGGGCCACTCCGTTCGATAATCCGCCGATCTACCAAGTCATTGAGGAGCGGGCCAATATTTTCGAGCCCAGAGGCCTCCCGCACCAAAGCCACCGGAAAGGTCACCCCCACCGTGGCCGCGATCTGAAGCACCCCCTTTGCAGCAGGGCCCAATGCATCGATGCGAGATGCAATCATCCCCTCCAAATTTACAGGTAGCTGCACATCGTCCAGCGCGCCCACAAGGTCTGCGACGCCCGCCTCAATCGAGATGCGCCCCCTCTGCCTCAGAGACCGGATGACCTCATCCACATACAATGGATTTCCTTCTGCGTTGGACCGCAGCAAGTCCAACAGGTTTTGACCGACCTCCTCTGTACCTAAAAATTCTCGGGCCAACTCCTCCAGGCGGTCGCCCTTGAGTCGGCCCAGGCTAATCTCGACATCGGCGGGGCGGAACTCGCTCGGCAATTTGTCTCGCCCGACGAACAAAAACATGGGGGGATTGGTCCGGTGGCCTCTCAAGGCAGCACCGATGACTTGGCGCTCCATATGGGCCACATATTGAACATCGTCAATGGCGACGATCACCGGCCCCTTTCGGGACATCCCATCGAGAAGCCGCGATGCAGCGCCGATAATTCGGTCCATATCCAAACGCCCTTCACGGCGATCGCGAAGGCCAAACATCACCCCGATTACGCCAATATCTTCCTTAGAAATACCGAGCTCGGTCAAACGGTGAAGCTGGGCACGAACGGTATCCGGGCCATCCTCTCGCGTGACACCGATGGCATGGCCAGCGACATCCCGCAGCACATCAAAAGGACGATAGCCACGATAAGGGCGGGCCCTTGAAAGCACAAATGGCACACCGCGACTGCGCGCGAGGCGTTGAACCTCTCGCAATAACCGTGATTTTCCGACCCCAGCACCGCCATTTATTGAGACCACCGCCCCTTCGCCTTGACCGAGCCTGCCGATATGGCCGGCCAAGTTGTCAAGCTCATCTCGGCGGGCGACCCACCGGCCTGTGACCGGCTCCATTCGGTCTCGAGCCCCGACCAATAAAAAACTCTTGTACTCCTCTTTTCTTCCGCGTCGACGAATGACTGGCCCAGCACTAAACCGAAAGCGATGCCCAGTCATTTCGGCGACTTTTTGGCTCACCAAGACCCCTGATAAATCGGCCTCACTGCACAAGCGGTGCGCCAGCTTTACGGTGTTACCTCTGGCCAAATAACGGACCCCTCGACCTTCTTTGACCCCGATGGTGATGTCGCCGCGATGCACGCCGATAGAGATGGCAACCCGCGACCGCCGAAGCGATCCTTGAGCGCTCAAAGTGGCAACAGCCTGTGCGCAAGCCACCGCACGCTCGAGGTCGTGTTCCCCAGCGCGGGGCACGCCAAAAAGGACCATAAATCGGTCGTCTTGGTAGCTCTCGAGCAATCCCCCATGGCGATCGACAACCCGTCGAAGTCGGCGCAATAATTTGTAATGCCATCGCACGACTTCTACGGCATCTGAAGCCTCTGAGAGATCGGTGAAGCCTGTGACCTCAGCCATCAGCACCACCACAGTCTTCCGTTCGCCAACGCTCCCGCGGAGTAGCCGCGGAAGCTTGATATTGTCGGTCTCGGCACCCCCAGTGGCGGTGCCGATAATCGAGATGTCGGTCAGGTTGGTGCCCCCCTCCTCGAGCCGACGAATATCAGAGGCGAGGCCATCCAAATCCGCGACGCCGGGGTCTTTTGCAACATCGTCCGGAAAACGCTCCCCCATAAATGCGGCCAGTTCGTGCGCATCAGCACGCAGGTTGTTCCGGTAAAGAAAGGCCCACAAGACCTCCTCGGCATCGCCAGCACTCTCAGGACGGCCCTCGGGATCCTTGGACAACATCGCGGCCAAAATCGACCAGAGTTCGTCGGAAATATCCGGATTCTCCTTGCGGGGGTCTGGAACCTCAGCCGCTCGAACCTGACGCAACTTTTCTGAGGGATCAGCATGCTGAAATAGGCGGTGCCCCACCAACAACTCGTAAAGCACCACCCCAGCGCTGTACAAATCTGAGCGCAAATCCATCGGCAGACCACTCGCCTGCTCTGGTGACATATAGGCGTATTTCCCGCCACCGGGCACCCCTTCGACCGGCTCGGAATCACCCACCAATCGGGCGATGCCAAAATCGAACAACTTGACCTCACCCTGAAATCCGATCATGACGTTGTGGGGTGAGACATCCCGATGAATCAGGTTGAGCCGCCGACCTTTTGCGTCCGTCCGGCTGTGCGCGTGGGAAAGTCCTCTCAATATGCTGGCCACCACAAACACCGCGAGTGGAACGGCCATTCGCTCATCTTCGGCCCGCATTGCACGGTTGATTCGAGTCAGGTCGCGCCCATGCACATACTCCATGGCGATATAATGGTCGGTCCCCACCCGGCCGAGCTCATAGACCTGCACGATATTGGGATGGCTCAACGAGGCCGAAATTTTAGCCTCTTTGATAAACAAGCCGACAAACCGGGGTGAGCTAGCCAGCTGGGGTAAAATCCGCTTGATGACAAGATGGCGCTCGAATCCTTCAACCCCAAAACTGCGGGCCAAATAGATCTCAGCCATCCCACCGGTCGCGAGCCGGCGCATCAATTCATATTTCCCAAATCGAACCGGTTTATCCATGTGCCCCAGCGGTAGGCCGAGTCGACGACCCCACGGCGAGATAATACTCCACATCCCTTTTTAATGGATGCCAATGTCGATGGCACTGTGACGGCCAAAAGGCTATTCGGCGCGAATGTCTGACCGATTACCCGTCGTCCCGCTCGCCAAGCCCATCCTTTTTCCCGGCATGATCGCTCGGGTTCACTTCGGCTTGGCCACTGAGGTCGCTGCCGTCGACACCCACATCGAGACCCAGCGGCCTTTGGTTGTGGTCCCCCCAACCGATCCGCACAAACAAAACCCCGGCCCTCTGGACCTGTCCAAGATTGGATGCCTCGCGCAGGTCAATCGCGTGGTGCGCCTGGGCGATGGGTCGATACGTGTCCTGCTGGAAGGCATAGAGCGGGTTGTCTTGCGCGAAGTTCAACCCGACCCAAAATCGGGCATGTCGGCCGGCGTCATCGAGCTGACCACCACCATCGATGATCCTGGACTGGTAGAGCGCTTCGAACTGGAACTCCGGGAAGCGCTCAAAAACTTGATTGAGACAGATCCAAGCCTCCCATCTGGCCTCTCGCGGTTGGCCAACCTGGCTTGCAGCCCCGCACGACTGACCGATCGCATCGCCGCCAACCTCACTTTGCCCTATTCCGACCATTTGGCTGTGATCGCCGAGCAATGTCTAGACACCCGCATGCAATTGATCCTTGAGCTTGTGTTTAAGGAGCGTGAATTCCGCGCCTTGAAGAACAGCCTCCAAATGCAGACCCATGACAAGCTCGACAAACAACAGCGGGATTTTTACCTGCGGGAACAAATTCGGGCCTTTCAAAACGAACTGGAGGGCGACGATACTGGGGCTACGGACGAAGCATCGCGCATAGAGCTAAAGCTCAAAGCTTTAAATATGCCCGAGGAGACCCTAAATGAAGCCCTAAAAGAAGTGGCCCGCATGCGCCGAATGCCACCCGACGCCGCCGAGTACAACGTGGCCCGCACTTGGCTCGACTTGCTCACATCGATGCCTTGGTCCACCGCCACCGAGGATACCGTCGACTTGATTTCAGCGCGAAAAACCCTCGACCATGGCCACGATGGGCTCGATAAAGTCAAAGACCGCATCCTAGAACATCTGGCGGTCGGCCAGCTCAACCCCAATGGTCGTGCCCCTATCCTATGTTTCGTGGGCCCACCTGGCGTGGGTAAAACCACATTGGGCCAAAGCATCGCCCGGGCCTTGAGCCGAAATTACCAACGGGTCAGCTTGGGTGGCGTGAAAGACGAAGCAGAAATTCGAGGCCATCGCCGCACCTATGTGGGCGCCATGCCGGGGAGAATCATCAACGCCATCAAGCGTGCGGGTTCAAACAATCCAGTGATCGTGCTCGACGAGATCGACAAACTCGGCGCAGATTTTCGTGGCGACCCAACATCAGCACTGCTTGAGGTTTTAGACCCAGAGCAAAATAGTGGTTTTGTTGACCATTATATGGATGTGCCATGGGACCTTTCTTCAGTGCTGTTCGTCTGCACTGCGAATACTGCCGACAATATCCCTGCTGCCCTGTACGACCGCTTGGAGATGATAGAGATTCCAGGCTATATCCAAGAAGAAAAGCTCCAAATCGCTACCCGCCACCTGTTGCCAAAGCTGCTGACAGAACACGGCCTGGCCGACCACGGCATGAGCATCTCGTCCACAGCGGTCGCCCACATCATAGAGGCCTACACCGCCGAGGCAGGGGTGCGACACCTGGTCCGCGAGTTGGCAAAAATCCACCGAAAGGCCGCGCGACAATTCGTCGAAGGACGGACTGCCCCCTTCACCGTCGAAGACAAGGAAGCCGTGACGGCCCTGCTGGGTCCTCCACATCACATTCCAGAGATCGCTGAGCGGGTTGATGTTCCTGGGGTCGCCTTGGGACTGGCTTGGACCTCCGCAGGCGGGGGCATCTTGTTTATCGAGGCC
>DBIS01000049.1 GCA_002296975.1 Deltaproteobacteria bacterium UBA796
TGGTGGGCGATACTGGACTTGAACCAGTGACTTCCACCGTGTGAGGATGGCACTCTCCCACTGAGTTAATCGCCCGGGTCCCGTTAGGGATACCGACCATAATAAGATTCACCCTTGGTGTGCAAGCTTGTTTTTAGCCTTAGCGCCTAACGGTTGCGCTTCTCGAGCTTGGCCTTGATTTTATCGACCTGCTTCTCGAGCTTGGCCGCAGCCTTTGGGTCGTCTTGCTTCAGGCGAAGCACTGCACTCGCAGCCTCGTCTTCTTTGCCTTCCCAGGCACTCGCCTCGCCAAACAAGCTGAGCGCCTTCGGCAAATGCTCACTATCTTGGTAATTATACAACACGCCATCGGTGCGCCCAATCACTGCGCCCCAAGCCTCACGACGCTTGTAAAAACGCGCGATAAAAATCTCTTTCATCGCCAAGCGCTCTCGGCAAACACGGCTCAGCCGCTCTACCTCGGCCAAATGCTTGCTCTCTGGAAAGCGCGAGGCAAAGCCTTTCCATGAATCCAAAGCAAACTGGGTGTGGGTTTGGTCGCGCCCCACCCGCACAGCCACCGATTTATAGCTGGCCATGCCAATGCGATACTTCACATAATCAAGGTCTGGATGCCGTGGATGCATTCGGGAAAAATCCTCGTAGGCCATCCGAGCCAACACCCAATCTCGCTTTTTAAAATACACATCGCCAATCGCCAACTCTGCCCGAACCGCATGGGGATCGTCCCGGTGGTAATTCCGCAGGTTGTTGAACTGGTCAACCGCTTTTGAGGTCATGCCACGCCGCATATATTTAAGGCCCAGCTCATATTGAGCCTTAGGCGATATGCGTTTTCGTTTGCCCGCATTGGAGCAGGACATCATGAAGCTAAGAACAATAAAAAGGCGGAGCATTGGTTCCTCGTGAACCGTGCTTAACCTGTGCCCCACACCCGGGCAGATTCGATTACACTCCACAAGCCCGGCGGAGGAACCATGAGCGAACTTCATCAGCCCAATATCGACGATGTACCCATCAGCTTCTCACAGTTTGTGATCACGCTGGTCCAATCCACAATGGTGGCATTAGGTGAGGTCGAAAGCCCTGACACCGGCCAAAAACAGATGAACCTCAGCCTTGCTCAAGACACCATCAACGTCTTGACCATGCTCAAGGCCAAGACTGCCCGAAACCTGTCGACGGACGAGCAGCATCTCATCGACGGCCTGCTCGTCGAAGTCCAAACCAAGTTCCTCACCGCATCTGGCACATATCAACGTCGTTGACGTTTGAGGATTTGCCGTTTAATGTGCCTGCGCCTGTCTCGAACACATACGCGCGGCAGAACACCCACCTCTCAGGAGAAAACCATGCTTCGTTTTGCATATATCTTAAGTTTCGCCTCACTCATCAGCTGTTCCGGCGAACATAAAACAGGCGGCGACACAGGCTCAATCGCCGACGGCGGCAGCGGCGGCGCATGTGACACCCCAACCATCGGCTTGGCCTACCCAGACGCCGATGGCGCAACAAACTTTTACTACCGCGGCTCCGTTGAGTTTGAGTTCGTGAAAAACACCGACGACGACGCCACCATCGATATGGCGACAAGTGCCGGCGTGTCTGTCGCGGGTTCAACCGCTTGGCTCGGCGACATCATCAGCTTCACACCCACCACCCCCTTGGACAACGCCAGCGCATACACAGCGACCCTCACTCACTGCGCAGGTGCAGAGACCATCTCTTTCTCCACCAGCGACATCGGCGGTACACTCGACGACGGCCCAGAAGGCTTGATCGGCAACACCTACGCCGTCGCCTTGGGCGCAGCTCGCTTTGTTAAGCCCGAAGGCGTTGGCAGCCTGATCGGCGGCCTGATCACCCAAGACATCTTGATTGGTGTGGTCGCCGCAGACGATACGTCGCTCCAGCTTATGGGCGCCCTCTCTCTAGAAGGCTCCACCGACCAAGACATGTGCGAACCCAGCATCGACTTCCCAGTCCCCGCTGACTTCACAGACGCACCCTACTTCTCGGTCAATGCTGATTCATTGGCACTTTCAGCCTCTGGTTACGAGATAAAGATCAACGACTTCACCCTTTCCGGTGACTTTTCTGCCGACGGCAGCAAGATCGGCGGCGCGGTACTCGCTGGCCAACTCGACACCCGCGACCTGACCCAAGCCCTGATGGCTGGTGGCCTCATCGAAGACGATGACCCACAAGCTGTTTGCGACCTCATCGGTGCCTTTGGCGTGATGTGTGAAGAATGCTCAGATGGCGAAACGTTCTGCCTGACCATTCACGTTGACCAAATCAACGCACAACGCACCGGAAGCGAGCTCGTCGTTCAAAACGAATGCAACCCAGCCGAATGTGCTGTAGGCTGCGACGCCGAGTAGCCCTCAGCGTTTAAGAAAAACACCGGCCATGAGGTCGGTGTTTTTTTTGGATCACGAACGGAGCATATCCAAGATGCCCTGATAATCAGCAGGTGGGGCACTCTCTCGCATGACCGTCTCCCCAGTCACCGGATGAACCAAACCCAAGCTCACCGCGTGCAGCAGCTGATGGTCGACGGCCTCAATCACCTCACGCAAGCCGTCAGGAAGATGACTCCGAGGCTTATAGTTGGGCTTGGTGTACACCGGGTCTCCGACCAACGGATGCCCAAGCTCACACAAATGCACACGCACTTGATGTGTACGGCCAGTCTCTAAGCGGCACTCAAACCAACTCACCCATGCCTCGCCACCACCCGCCTTAAAGCGAAACCGCTCGATGACGCGCCAATGGGTCACTGCACGCTTGCCGGTACGCACCACGGCGATGCGCTTTCGGTCTTTTGGGTGCCGAGCCAAAGGCTCGTCGATAATGCCCGAATTTTGCCTCGCATAGCCCCAACACAAAGCACGATAGGTGCGCTCCACTGTATGAGCAGAAAACTGGGCGGTCAGCGAATCGTAAGCGCGCTGGGTCCGCGCCACACACATCACTCCCGAGGTGCCCTTGTCGAGACGGTGCACGATTCC
>DBIS01000083.1 GCA_002296975.1 Deltaproteobacteria bacterium UBA796
CCAGTCCCCGGTCGGTCACAGGAAATGTACTTAATACCGAGGTGTTTGCGGCAACGTTTGACTTTGGGCCACCGACCAATCCTTATGGTCTTTTGTGCTGTGCAATCCCAGTTCAAGCCTTTCGTGCCCTTGCTGGGCCGGTCGTTATTGAGCGAGAAAAGAGTACGCCAAAGGTTGATTTGAGCACGCTAATGCCCATTGAGGTCGACATGGTGGCAGAGCTCGCTTCATTTAGTCTCACCGTTTCACAGCTGAAAGCGATGTCGGTGGGAGACACTCTAGATATTGGAAGTGTACGTAAAGCCCTCATCAGAGTGAACGGAAAGCCGCTTTTTGAGGGGGTGGTTGGTGAGAGGGACGGTCTTAGGTCGGTACAAATTCAGCGTCGGGTTTAGGCGATCAGATAAAAATTTTAGCGTTTAAATGCAACTTTGATGGAGATTTCTAAAGGGATCTCCATTTTTTTTGTACGTGGAGGCTAAAGGTTCTTAGGTGGTGACCGAAGGGGTGTCATCAGCGGAGGTGCTCCATGGCGGATGCGCAGAACCAAAATCAAGCTTCTTTCCTCGGGGATATCCCTGTGGAAGTGGTGGTCGAACTCGGCCGCACAACAATGGTTCTTCGTGACCTGGCGAGCCTCGACACAGATGATGTGATCGAGTTGAACCAGCCAATGGACAAGCCACTCGACGTCGTCGTCGGTGGAAAGCTGATAGCACGCGGCGAACTCGTCATGGTTGCGGAGCGCATGGCGCTTCGAATCACTGAGCTCGTTTCTTCTTCGGGGAATACAGAAAAATGACACTGAGCGCGATTTCATTCGCGCTCATCCTCACTGCTTTCCAGCAACCCGCATATGGCGAAGAACTCGTCATCGCGGCAGGGGATGAGTACGCGACCGAGCAGCAACTGATTGGCCCTGAATTGGCGCCTGTCGATACTGCACCCTCTACAGACGACAAGCTTAAGGCTGTTGAGTTCGACCGGCTTTTTGGTGAGGCTCAAGACAGCAAGTTGTCGAATGCCGAACAAAGTGTAGTGGCGCAGGCCCGCGCAGTGGCTTGGCCTTGGTGGGTATGGCCGCTTGGTTTATTGGTTATCGGCGTGCTGTTGATTGTGCGAAGTCGGGTTCAAAACCAAGAGTTTCCCGCCGAGGCAATTCGTGTGTTGTCCCGTCAGGTGATGGGAAAGGATGGCACGCTCGCATTGATTGAAGTTCACGACGGCGACTCGCGTAAGCGGCGTCTTCTGGTGGGGCTCGGTGGCGGTGCCCCCAGGCTGGTGGCCGACGTCAGTGCGTGGGAGGTAGCTGTTGCAGCCCCGTCCAATATCGATAATCAGGCGGTCGCCATCGTTGGCCCCGACCCAATCCCAACACCCACTGCCACAACTGAAATAAACCCACCGGTAAAAACGGCGCGCCCGACGCTACGTGTAGCATCTTTTGATGGTCAACTTCGCGAGGCTGTGCAGCGATATGACACCCCAAAAGACGAGCCGCTTTCATCCAAGCGCGACCTCATCGACGAAGTGATGGCACAGCGCGAGGTGGTGCGCAAGACCTCAGAGGGTGAACTCAGCAAAACCGGTAGTATTCGGGCCGCTAAACCCCGTCCAACCTACTCGACTCGTGAGGTGAAAGCATGAATGCCCTTCGGTTTACAATCTTGATGGCCGCAATCTTGATGCCGTCATTGGCCTTTGCTCAGGACGTCGTGAGTTCCGGTGTCGCCGCTGACCCATTCGGTGAGGGGATCATTCAGATGACCGATGAGGTCCGGGACATGCCCGTGGCCACAACCGTCCGTTTGATCATGGTGCTGACTGCACTGACCTTCGTGCCAGCACTGCTCTTGGTGATGACCCCATTTACCCGTTTCATCATTGTGTTTTCGATGCTCCGCCAGGCCCTTGGCCTTCAGCAGGCACCACCCAACCAAGTGTTGATTGGACTCGCCTTGTTTATGGCCGCCCTGGTGATGGGTCCTACCTTAACCGAGGTGAATGAAACGGCGCTGCAGCCCTATATGGCTGGCGAGATGGACACAGTTGTGGCCCTCGAAAATGCATCCAAGCCAATGCGTCGCTTTATGCTCTCGAATACGCGCCGAGATGACCTCTCAGCCGTGATGAATATGGGCCGTATTCCGGCACCGGAGACCCTCGACGACATCCCGAGCACGGCAGTTGTCAGCGCGTTCGTTCTCAGCGAGCTCAAGACGGCTTTCGTCATCGCTGTGAAGGTCTACCTACCATTTTTGGTCATCGATATTGTCATCGCCAACATTCTTCTCAGTATGGGAATGATGGTGTTGCCACCGGTCATCATCTCACTGCCGTTCAAGTTGATGTTGTTCATCTTGATGGACGGCTGGAATCTGCTGGTCCGCTCGATGGCGGCTGGCTTCGGAGGGGTCTAAAATGACGATAGAAACAGCAATTCTTTGGGGCCAGCAGTCGGTATGGGCCATCCTGGCCATCTGTGGTCCACCGTTGATGGCGGCGCTCGTGGTCGGTTTATTCGTCTCGATTTTGCAGGCGGTGACCCAGATCAACGAGATGACGCTCGTGTTCGTGCCAAAAATCATTGCTGTCTTCATGATCTTATTGGTGATGGGCTCGTGGATGCTCGAGCAGGCCATTGATTTTGGCACCCAGAGCTTTGAATCCATTGCGACGATTCAGGATTAAGAGATGAGCACTGCGCTTCTGGTCACCATGGGGCTTGTCGCCTCTCGGATCGGTGGCGTGTTTATGATTATGCCGGCCTTTGGTGCTCGCGGGGTTCCCAAGATGACCCGCATTTTGTGCATCATCGCCCTGACGTCCATCGTAGCGCCAATCGTTCCGTTGGCCAAGGTTACGCCTACTGTTGCATTTTTATTGTTCGCCATTGCCACCGAGGTGGTGGTTGGCGTGTTGCTTGGTGGTGTTGTCACCTTTATTTTTGGCTCGATTTCATTGGCCAATGAGTTTGTCACCAACCAGATTGGGCACGGTGCCGCACAGTTGTTTGACCCCATGTTGAAGGTCACCTCTGGGCCGGTGTCGACCTTGGCAAGTTTGCTCGCTGCCGCCATTTTTATTGGCACCAATCTGCATCTTGTGTTGCTGATCAACGTCACCGACACCTTCCAAATCGTTCCGCCAGGGTCTGTGGTAAATCCTTTGCCGGGTGGCCGAATTTGGATCACAGTCGTTGGGGAGTTGCTTTACGCCAGCCTCCAAATGGCCGGTCCTGTGTTGGCTTTGGTCTTCTTGATTCACTGTTTCATCGCGGTGCTGACAAAGTTGGCTCCCCAAATGAACATCTACTTCAGTTTGGGTATGATTTTGACCCTCGCCTCAGGCATGTGGATGGTCGCGACCGTCATGCCTCAGCAATTCTCCTTCCACCATGCGCTCGTGTCTGATGGCGTTGGGCGCGTCTATGAGGTCCTCGCAGAGATGGACCTGGGGCCCCGTTGACCCATGGCTGAAGAAAAAGCACAGGACAAGACCCACGACCCCACCGAACGGCGTAGACAGCAGTTTCGGGACAAGGGTGACATCGCCAAGTCCAAAGAGGTCAGCGGTACAATCGGGTTGGTGGCAGCCACGCTCACCTTGGCCCTGTCAATGAAGCAGATGGCCCTCGGTATCAAGTCCGTTTTCATCAGTACCTATACATCCATCCCAGAGGGTGACCTCACGATTCCGATCGTGATGGACATGGCTTACGATGTCGTCAATGCGCTGATTCTCATTCTGGGTGTGCCCCTGGCTGTATTGTGGGTGGTCGCCGCGGTGTCCGGTCTGATTCAGAGCAAGGGCATCATCCCAAAAGAGCCCATCAAGTTTGACCTGACCAAGCTCAATCCACTGCCGGGTTTTAAGAAGATATTTATGTCTTCTCAGCCGCTGGTGGAGCTGGTCAAAGGTGTAATGAAGATTGGACTGATCGCCTGGATGGTGGTTTCGGCCCTCGAGGACGAAATCGGTTTGTTGCCTCAGATGACCTATATGTCCATCGAAGGACTGCTAGAAGTTCATTACCAAATTGCGATGTTGGTGGTTGCTCGGGCGATGCCTGTGGCTTTGTCCTTGGCGGTTTTGGATTATGTCTATCAGTGGTATCAGATGAACGAAAAGATGATGATGACCCTTGAAGAGGTCAAAGAAGAACAGAAGGACACTGAAGGCGACCCCCATGTGCGTGCAGCACGCCGGCAACGGGCGAGAGAGATCGCTGGCGTTCGGGCCATCGCAGAGGTTCAACGTGCCGACGTTATTGTGACCAACCCGACCCACTACGCCATCGCCTTGCGATATCGGACCCACGAGGCACCAGCGCCGATCGTGCTTTGTAAGGGTGTCGACCATTTGGCGATGAAAATAAAGGCCGAGGCCCGTGTCCACGACATTCCCACCATCGAGAACCGCCAGCTTGCCCGCGCGCTGTATGCCGCCGCAAAGGTTGGAGAAATGATTCCCGAGGACTTGTTTGGTGCTGTGGCTCAGATCATCGCGGTCATTATGGCCAGAAGGGCTAAGCGTGGCCGCCCGGAACTCCGTCTCTGACAAAATCGATTTAGGGCTTGGCGGAGGTGCAACTGGGGCCTACTATTCCATGCCCGGCTAAGGTCGGGAAGAGGGTGGTACCAATGGGCTTCAGTTACAGACATATCTGCACTTTCGCTATGATGTTCTTGTTCTCTTGCGACGAGCAGAAAGTGAGCTTTCGCAACGCTGTGCCTGTGGTGTCGATTGATTCGCCAGTCGAAGGTGAACACTTTGACCTGGGTGAGGCCGTGTTGTTTCGTGCACAAATAAGCGATAAACAGGACGCTGCTGACACGCTGGTCGTCGAATGGAAAACTTCCAATGCCGAAACAGCGGCAGAGAAACTGATCGACGAAAGCATGGCCGACGCCACCGGGCTTTTGTTCTTCAACACGAGCACCCTGATGCAGGGCGGCCACGAAATCTTCTTGACTGTGTCCGACGCTGAGGGTGAGTCGACCACCGCAAGGGTCAATATTATCATCGGCGCAGACGAGGACACCGCTTCACCAACAGGGGGAGATGGCGCGCCAATCGTGAGTTTGGATAGCCCGTTGGATGGGGCTGTTGTCTTACAGTCATCAGCTTTAAACGTGGTGGGTCTCATCACCGATAACGAGCAAGACCCATATACCTTGCGCGCCAATATTGTCTCAAGTTTGGATGGTGGTCTGTGGGAAGGCAGTCCCGACGAGTTCGGGCGGGTTCAGTTGATTACCACCGGCCTGACCGTGGGCATGCATACGATTCGCGTAGAGGCCATCGACGACGACGCCAACCGAGGAAGCGCCCAGGTTCAGATTGAAGTCGTGGAAGATGCACGACCGGGTGTGGTGATAGTGTCGCCAAATTACGGCGATTGGTTTTGGAACACGGACAGCGTTCGGTTTCAGGGCCAAGTAAGCGATGATGTGACCGATCCTCAAGACCTTGTTTTGGCCTGGTCGAGTGATGTGGATGGGGTGTTCAGCACGCTTGCCGCCAATCCGATGGGCGACACCATCGTCGATGTGGTGTTGAGTGCGGGTTTTCATACCGTCACCCTCGCTGCGACCGACGCCGATATGAATGAGACCCAATTTACCATCATGGTTGAGGTCAAAGACCCATTGGCACACGATGGTGATTTGGATGGGTACACCGAGTATGAAGGTGACTGCGACGACGCCGATCCGTATACCCACCCAGGGGCTGAAGAAGTCTGCGATGACCGAGACAACGATTGTGACGGTGATGTCAATGAAGATGATTGGGATGATTTAGAGGCCAACAACACCTTGGCTACCGCAACAGATTTGGGGAGAATCGACGATGGTTGGTTGTTCAGCTCGGGCGAGACAGAGAGTGCGGGCATTACCTTACACTCCGAAGATGACGAAGATTGGATTCGCTTTGACGCCGGTGACGATTGGGGCATAGACAATGTCAACATCGACATTTCGGTCGGCAGCTTTCCCCATTCCGGTGCCTATGTGGTCGAACTGTACCTTTTGGACGAAAGCAGCACCGTTCCGGTAGATGTCGACACAGGGACAGGCCGCTTGTCTGTGGAGTTCATCGGTGATGTCTGGGATGGTGGAGAAGATAACTTCGCGCTAAGAATTTACGCTGACACCTGGCCCGGCGGCACCTGTGGGCGTCGTTTTGAGGTCGAAATCATCGACATGTAGTCGGGTGTTTTAGAAGGACTGCTCAAGGCGTAAATACAGCTGTGTGCGTTCCGGGGGACTCAAGCTCCACCTGGTGTCATGAATCGTGTTGGCTGCCCACAAGCCAAATAAATAGCCCTGCTGCCCCCAAAAATCAACGCAGGCTGCGATGCCAGCGGTCCAGCCTATGGCGGTTGTCTCATCGACAATCCCGGCCTCGAGTCCACCAGAAAGCTGCAAGCTGCTGACCCACCAAAGCCACATGGGTATCGAAGCGTTGCGGACGGGGGTAAAGCGCAGCTCTGTAGCAGAGACCGCCCTCTGGTTTCCGAGTTTTTGGTCGATCGGAAGGCCTTGGACGCCCTGGCCTCCGCCTAGGGTCAACATGCGGTGGGGGACAGCAGAGGTGGTGGCACCGAGCTTAATCTGGTTGGCGAACACAAGGTCTGGGCTCAGGCGAGAGAGTAAAATGCCATCGAATCCTGAGGAGAACCAGTCCTCGTCTCTACCAGGAATTCGTCCATATGAGACATCGGTGGCCAGGCGGTAGCCTTTCATGGATAGGGGATAATTATCCCGTGTGTCCACCCGAAAGGCCGCTCGGAGGTCGATGGCATTTTTACCGCTGTCGAGGACCCGAAAGTCGGGGTTTAGCCAAGCGATTCCGGGGCCGATCGATAGGCGATAAATCCGGTTTCGCCGATCGGTAAGCCGGCCAAAACCGTAGCCAATATTGTACCGAAAGGTTGCGGACTCAATGGGGTTGGTGGAAGCCATCAAGTAGTGAACCCACCGGCTGGTGTGGAGCTGTCGTCCGATCAAGAACAGATTCGCGGTCAGTTGCTCCTCCTGAAAATTGAATTCCG
Source organism: Deltaproteobacteria bacterium UBA796 (assembly GCA_002296975.1). Lineage (GTDB taxonomy): Bacteria > Myxococcota_A > UBA796 > UBA796 > UBA796 > UBA796. Next base: position 7,058 of record DBIS01000083.1, read on the forward strand.
CCCAGTTTGCAGCGATGGTGACATTCCACGGGCGTGGCCAAACATCATTGGAACGGTCGGCCTGGTAGACTGCGAGGTTGGGGTCGACCCAAACCTTTTTTGGGCGCCGTTGTCGGATGATTTCTAGAGAATCTGGACCCACACCGGTGGTCCACACCCGGGTCTCTCCGTCGAGTTCAAATGTGATGGGCTCGCTGGGTGTGTTGGGTTGAGCGTAGCGGGTGATGCGAACGGCCCAGCCGCCAGTGGCTGGTTCGACCGTCACCGATACATCTGAGTGCTGAGGGTGGTGGCGCCATGCCGATACCATATCGGCGGGGAGTTGAGCCAGGTTTGATGCTTGCTCAACGGTCGCACCTTTGGCCAGAGCGGTGGCCCAGGTGTTCAGGGCTTGCTCCCCATACAGGCCGGTCAACTTGGCGGCGACCGTTGTGGCTGGGCTGGGTGCCTCTTGTATTTCGAGGGGGTCGTCTGCGATGGCATCTGACCTCCATCCTTCAGAAAAGGTTTCTTGGTTGAAGGCGATTCGGCCGTCGTAAAGGTATGAGTCGATCGATGGCCACCATGAGCGCCACAAAACCAGGTCTCTGGCCTTTGGGATTTCAAATACAGCGTTCCTCAACACCCCACCAACCAAGCCTCGCACCCAAGGGTCTGGGATGTCCAGTGCAGCGGTTTGTAGGCCGGTTCGAACCGTCGGTATGTGGGTTTGCCAGTCGGGAGGGGTCACCCTGAGTGCACGGTCGGACATAAAGAGCGTGTGTGGGCCGTTTCTGATTAACCGTCTGCGCATTGGGGTCTCAATGACGACGAATGAGGCGACCTCGTCCATATTCACACCAGTCATCGCGATGCCGACGGTGCGAACGTCCCGCGTGGTGCGTTTGGGGCCTTGGTCGATCAGCGCAAAGTTGACCCCAGGGCGAATTTCAAATTCTTGAACCCGTGCCCGAGGAATCACTGCGAGGCTGAGGCGATCTGCTTGGCCCGACCACGACACCACGCCCTGTGCGTACTGGCCGTTGAGCACGCCCAAGGTGCCTGCGGGCAACTCGATCTCTACCACCCACTCGACAACCGCAAGGCGCCCGTCGATGACCGGGTGTGGGTGCCACAAGCCATTGGCGAATATTCCGCGACCTGGCACCAGACCCACGGCTCCAAATCGGCGGGGGAGTATCGTGTGAAAATGGCTGGGCCTATCTACGCTCGGTGCATCCTCCATTCGGACCAAGCCGGCTTCAGGCAAGTGGGTGAAGGTCCGCTGCTGAACGCGGTCGCTTTTGGGCTCTGGAAGCCGTGATAGCAAGTCGACCCAGCGAAGACCGGGGTGGTCTTCGGTGACGAAGGTGCCTGTTATGGTGGCCAAGTCACTGGAGACTTTGGCCTTTAGGTGCACCGTTATGGGGGCGGTGGGTGCGGAGACGCCACCGACGGCCACGGATATGAATATCGCAAAAAAAGCGAACATCGTGGTTAGTAGGTCATCCCGATGGCCATATTGATCGTTGGTCCTGCTCGGGCGACGATGGCTGCGGAGGTGGTGATGTGAAAGTCGCCACTGCGGATACGAACACCAAGATGAGAGGTGAACAGGCTGAACCCAGGCTTATAGCTGTCTTTGCTGGTCATGCCGCTCACGGCACCAATGCCGAGTTGTTCCTGCTCTGCTGCTGAAAGTCGGGGTGAGGCATTGAGCTTCATAAAACCAACGCCACCGAAGGGTGCGATGTCTGCTTGGTTGATATCGATCAGGTAGCCCAAAGGAAAGGTGTGACCAATGCTCATGGAACCATCGAGCGCGCCCAACTCAAGCTCGTCGTTTCCGATGTACCCGGCGTACCCGACCTGCATCGAGACGTCGGGAGCATTTTGGTAGCCCTCAAAAATGCTCCAACGTGCAAAGCCGCCAAGCGCACTCTGGTTGGTGAAGGCCACCGAGGACCAGTTCGCGCCGACCTCAAGCGACAGGGGGAGTCCCTTCCGGACGCTGACCCCTGGGCGCCACATGACATGATTCGGGTCGTGGTCTGGATGGACCCTTTCCCAGGGAGCAGGGTCGTTTATGCCTCCACCCGAGGCCGAAAGAAAGGCCCAAGTGTTGGAGAAGGCGACATCAAAACCGTTGAGGCCCAAGGTTTCGGCGGGGGAAACCGGGGCGTTGCTGATGGCTGCGGCGAGCTGGCGCAGGACTATCTCGTAGTCCTTAGAGGCCTCTGCGGCATTTTTTACAGGTTGACCTCTCCAGGTGTCGATCTGGCTGAGCACAATATCATCAGCAGCGACCGCTTGGGCAGAGCCAAGGGTAAAGCCAGCGATCAACATTAAGCGTGACGTAAGCATTGTCCTTCCGTGAACGCATCGTAGCGTTTGGATGGCATCGGCACAACCGGTAGGTTCCCAAGGAGCACCAAAATCCGTTACCAGCGAGGCCTGAGGAGGGAATATGGGCCATTTGTTGATCATCGTTGCCGCAATCTCATTTTCACGATTGTGCCGCTTAGCTTGGGATGGTGAGTTGGGATTTCTCGCCATCGGTCTATTGGCCTTGGCTGCGGTGGCGCTCTCTATAGGACGCAAGCGCATCGACATGCAGTTGCGACGGTTTGTCGATATTTTGGCCAAGGTCGGATTCACCGCCGTGGGTGGCGTGGCCTTGCTTCGGCACCCCATCCCTTGTCCACCCGATGCCATTGCCGGATGTGAGGCATTGCCGGTGTATCAAACGATCACGGTGTACATCGATAAGGTCGATGTGCCCGTCGAGACCTTTCTCATGTTTGCAGGATTGGCGATGGCAGTAAAGCTCGTGGGGGTACTCTCGAGTGCTTTCGCATGGCACTTGCTTTTGGTGGGGCAGGGGGTCCGGTTTCCGTTTTGGCAAAAAATCCTGACGAGCTTTTTGATCGGCCGCTTTATCGGCACCTTTTTACCGTCGACCATCGGTCTTGACGGCTACACCTTGTATGAAGCAGGCCGGTATTCAAATCAGTGGCCCCGTGTGATTACCGCCAAAGGCCTCGAAAAGTTTATTGGTGTCACAGGGCTCTTTTTGGGCATGATTGTGACTTTACCGTTTGGCTTCAGTGTGATCGAAAACGTGATGGCCGATTTGGGTAAGCCCGAGGCGGCAAGCACCATGGCTGCGGCGATCTTGACCGTGGCGGGTGGGGTGTCGTCGGTGGTCGTTCTCGGCTTGGTCAAGCCTGGGCTGCTGGTGTGGGCATTCGGCCTTGTCGAGGTTTTTCCCCCCGCCGCAATACGCGGAAAGCTCAACCAATTCACCACAGCTGTGTCAGCCTATGAGGGGAAAGTGGGGCTGCTCATGCTCGCTTTGGCCAACAAGTTCGTCACCCACTTCACGACGGCGGTCGTCTATTTCTTCACAGCCCTCGCGATTGGCGTCACCACAGCGGAGTTTTGGCCTGTTGTATTTGGGTCTACCATCCAGATCTTGGCGACTTTGCTTAGCCCGACCATCGCAGGAGAGGGTGCACGTGAGGCCTTTCAGGCCTTGTTGCTCAAAGACCAGCTCGGCGGGGTGGCGCCAGCGGTGCTCTCCGGTGCGCTCGGTTTTATCGCTGCAGAGGCGGCCACCTTGTGGGGCGGCGCATTTTTGTGGACTCGGGTTCCTGGCTGGCGGCCCCGTTTTTGCGAGGTCGATGGTAAGCAGGTCGACTATGCCTGGATACCCGAGGACGATGCGGGTGGCTTTGATGCCGATGCCCTGGCTGCTGTACGCAAGGAGCATACAAAAAAAGCGGACCAGTAACGAACGAATCAGCCGCCGATTGAGGTCATCACGCCCTCAAACAAGGTACCGCCGGTGATTTGGCAGTCGTGGCCCGAGGGCTTGCCCATGACCATGGCGCGAATTTCCTCTTCGAGTTGGCTGTCGGTGAGCCCAGCACGCATCAAATCCCTCAAAGATGGGGTGTCGTCGTGAGCGAGGCAGGTGCGGAGGTGGCCGTCGGTCATCAGGCGAAGCCGATTACAGCTGGCGCAAAAATGCTCGGAGAGGGGTGAGATAAAGCCAAGTTTCAGGCCATTTTGTTTGAGGCGAACATGGGTGGCTGGGCCATCCCGTCGGCCAGGCGGACTCAGGGCCTCGAGGGTGTAGCGCTTGCGAAGTGTCTCGCGGAGGACCTCGGCTGGGACGGACTTGAATTTCCGCTCCTCAAAGGGCATGTACTCGATAAATCGCAACTCGGTGTCAGCGGCGTCGGCTGCGCAATAATCGACCAAGTCAAAAATTTGGTCGTTGTTTTCACCCTCGAGAATCACGGCGTTGAGCTTTATTGGCACAAGCCCTGCAACACGGGCGGCGACGATACCTGCCAACACGCGGTCGAGTTTTCCCCCACGGGTGAGGCGCCCAAAATGTGCAGGGTCGAGGGTGTCGATAGAAACGTTGACCCGATTTAGCCCGGCATCGGCCAAAGGTTTGGCCAGTTTAGCGAGGGTGTGGCCGTTGGTGGTCATGGCGATATCCTCAATGCCATCGATTGCCCTCAGGGCTTCAACCAGCTTGATGATATCTGTTCGCAGGGTGGGTTCACCGCCGGTAATCCGCACTTTTGAGATGCCCATTCTGGCCATGATGCGGACAAGGCGAGCTATCTCCTCGAAGCCCAAGATGTCCTCGCGGGGCATCCAGGTGAGGCCCTCTTCGGGCATGCAATACACGCAACGATAGTTGCAGCGGTCGGTGACGCTCACCCGAAGATAGGTGTGAACGCGTCCGAAGCTGTCCTCGAGTGGAGCTGACATGGTACTTCTTATTACCCCAACTCTAGGGTTTGGATGACCCTGTTTGCGATGACGTCGAAGGCCAGTTGGGGGCCATCTCCACGGGTGGCTGCTGGAATTCCAGCATCTCCACCTTGGCAAATTCGGGAATC
>DBIS01000189.1 GCA_002296975.1 Deltaproteobacteria bacterium UBA796
TTGGCTTCGACCTTGGCTTCGACCTTGGCTTCGACCTTGGCTTCGACCTTGGCTTCGACCTTGGTTTCGGCTTTGGCTTCGACCTTGGTTTCGGCTTTGGCTTCGACCTTGGCTTCGGCTTTGGCTTCGACCTTGGCTTCGGCTTTGGCTTCGACCTTTGTCTCAGTTTTCTTGGGCGCTTCAGCCTCGACCTTGACGGGTGGCGGTGCTGCAGCCTTGGCTGAGGCGGCCACAGGAAGTGTGGCTGGGGCGGGTGTCTCTTCAGCCTGTGACTTGCGGCGTCTGCGGATGACTCTTGCGCCAACGCGGGTGGTCACCGGCGTCGCTGTGCCACTCACCTCGGCTGTGTCTTCTTTGACGACACGGCGGGTGGTGGTCTGGGTCCGATTGAGACGTTCGATAAGGTCCTTGGTTGACATGCAATTCCTTTCTGGCCTTGTGGAGCCTGATTCCGCACCACGGATGATGGTTTCATCCGGTATGGTTGCCACGGGGATTCAGGTAAAAAGGCCGTTCTTCACGAAGCCCGGCAAGCTAACCCAGGCTGCACCACCCTTGCAAGCTGTCAATCAGGCTTTGCGTCGAGCACCCAGGGGCTAAACCAAGGACGCTCCTCGGACTGGCGTTCAATATCTCGCCGACCTGCGCTTTTGATATCGGAATAACCAAGGTTAAACCTGGATTATTACGTTTAGACATCTTTATCTTTATCTCGCTTCCAGCATCTTCAGGCAGCAGGATGACCGCGTGGGTTTTTAGGTGATTGATCACTTGCGCATGCCCAGAAACCACCAAGCCAGCTCGTTTGGCCCTCGAGAGGTGGGTTTGGATCTGTTTGGATCGGACTTGCCGAATTTGGACCGCCCAGTCCTTGGGTAAAGAGATCCTCTGTTTGAAGGCTCTGGAGAGGGTCTAAGGTCTTGAGCTTACCTTGTCAAAGCAATGAGTTTTGGCGCAAATCCAAGCTCGCCGAGAGGCCGTGGTTGTGTCCAGGATCAACAAACCCCCAGGGCCGAGGCCGAGGGGGATCATTGATTTTTGAGGCTGCTTTTTGGAGCAACCGACACAGGTGCGGGTGGGCACCTACTCGGCTTCAGGTGGAAGCGCTTCGTTTTCGTCAGCGTCAGCGTCAGCGTGAGCGTCAGCGTCAGCGTCAGCGTCTGGTTTTGCGGGATCGTTATCGCTACAACTCAATATCAAAGGCATCGCGAGTAAAAAGCCGAGTCGTATATACATAAAAACTCCGTTGATCTTGAGTCTACACTAAGGGCGCGTGGCCGCTTTGGTGAGGGAGGTTAGTTCGTCGCCATGTCTACTCGATTTGATTCATTACCGTTGCGCCCAGAACTTATTGAAGCCGTCTCTCAGATGGGCTTTGAGGAGATGACCCCCATCCAGGTCAAGGGTTTGCCCTTTATGCTTGAAGGGATCGATGTGATTGGCCAAGCCAAAACCGGCAGTGGCAAGACCGCAGCATTCGGTCTGGCTTTGCTCAACCAGATCGACCCCACTTTATTGTCCACCCAGGCTTTGGTCTTGTGCCCCACCCGCGAGCTCGCCGACCAAGTCGCTGCAGAGCTTCGGCGTTTGGCTCAACGGATGTCGCATACCCGGATTTTGACCTTATGTGGTGGGCGGCCGTATCGCGATCAACTGCTGGCGCTGGAGCATGGAAACCATGTGGTGGTGGGCACCCCAGGGCGCATTGGAAAGCACATCAGAAAGCGCAGCCTTCGTTTGTCACATCTCTCGGTCTTCGTGCTCGATGAGGCCGACCGAATGATGGATATGGGTTTTGTCGAGCAAGTGATGGACATTTTGTATCATGCCCCTGTTGAGCGACAAACCCTTCTGTTCTCGGCGACCTTCCCCAAAGAAATCCAAGTGTTGAGTCGGTCCATTCAGCGTGACCCTCAAACCGTCGTGGTAGAATCCACGGTCGCCACCACCTTGCTGAAGCAGTTGGTCTTCGATTGCGGCCATCACCAACGCCGAGAGCTTGTCGCAGATCTGTTGGCCCACTATCGGCCCCAAAATGCCCTCGTTTTTGCCGAAACCCGAGATGATTGCGACCGGTTGGCAGACTTTCTGTGCGACCGGGGTGCCATGGCTTTGCCGCTACATGGCATGATGGAGCAGCGAGATCGGGACGATATGCTCGTTCAGTTCGGAAATGGAAGTGCGAGTGTGTTGGTGGCCACCAATGTGGCAGCCAGAGGGCTCGATATCAAAGCGCTGCCCATGGTTATTATTTCGGAGTTGTCCAGAGAGGCCGAGAGTCACCTGCATCGCATCGGGCGGACGGGCAGAGCAGGCGAAGAAGGCATTGCTTTGAGTGTCGTCGAAATGCCGAGAGAGGGTGGGCGGCTCGACAAAATCGAAAGATTACTCGGCCACCCCATCCCGCGTGGTGAGACACCCCCGAGCAGCAATGACCTCAGTTTTCTACGGCCTGATGTACGGACCCTGCTGATTTTAGCTGGCAAAGCTGACAAGATTCGCAAGGGCGATGTGCTCGGTGCCTTGGTGAAAGATGCGGGTATCCCTGTTGAGATGATCGGCCGGATCGATTTGATGGCCAAGGCTTGTGCGGTCGCGATTAATCATGCTTTTGCCGACCAAGCCTTAGACCATTTACGGGAAGGTAGAATCAAAAACCGAAGGCTCCGTGCGCGGCTAATTTGAGCACCACGGGCGGCTAGTCGGTGCAGTCGCCACCGTCTCGCTCAAACGTACCGCAGTCAAAGTTTTCATCGCATTCGTCGTCCCCAACCCAAGATTCGGGAA
>DBIS01000381.1 GCA_002296975.1 Deltaproteobacteria bacterium UBA796
TTGAGGCCACAGATTTCTCCTCTGCGGCGATAGCAGCACGAATTGAATCGTAAACTGAAAGGTCCAACTCTACGAAGCCAGTCAGGCGCTCTACGGACCCAAGAAATTTCTGTCCTGCCTCACGATTTGGATCAAAGTCCAAAAGAGCCGTTCTCATCTGAACCTTGAGGGATTGTGGCGTGTCGGGCCCGGCGGTGATTGCATCGTGGGGCGTTCTGCCTGTGACCTCCAAAATACGTGGCAAGCTATCGGACAGGCCCGCTTTGTCAGCACTCATAAAAGCGCCAATAAAGGTGCCGCCGATATCGCAGCGCCCGGTGCTGATGTCACGGATGAGTTGTAGGTGGTCCCCACTGATAATAGCGGGTTGCTGCGTTTCCTTGTCTGGGTCGATGCCCATCCTACGAAGGGCTGCTCTGGGCAAGATGTAGCCAGTGGTGGATTTGGGGTCGGTGTAGCAAAGCCGGGTACCGCGAATATCAGATCTGCTCTGGATCGGTCCGTCCTCTCGAACCAGCAAAACCCCATCTGAGCCTTGAGTGCCCGAGTGCACCTTTCCAGCAATGAGTTCAATCCTTGGCTCCTTCTCCTTGGTCAACACAAATAAGGTGGGAGGCAAGGACGCAAAGTCAACGTCGCCACGCAACAGCGCTTCTGCGGTTTCGGCGTAGGAGGCCCCAAAGCGCCAGTCCACGGCTTTATCCAGCTCCCGCTGAAGGTAGCGCCGAAGGGGCTCGAGGTCCTCACGGAGTATTTCGGGGCTTAGGGTCGGCGCGAGCATGATCGAGATCCCCTCGTGCGGGGCAGGGCTGGTGCTTACCGTGGGCTGGGTTGGGCTCAAGATACCAAACCAAGACAAGCCAAACAAAAGGGCTGCAGCGCCAACAGTTGCGCCGATTCCCCCCACAACGATGCCGCGCTTAACCCCGGCAACAGTTGTGACGGAGGTGACGGAGGTGAGCAAGCTGGAGGCTTGGGCGAGGGGAGGGCTGGCCTCAGAAAGCTCGGGAGGGCTCGCGTTGATGCTGCGCTCGATTTGAGCTGAAACCTGTGTCCGGCGGGCCTCGAGGCTCGAGCCCAATAGACCCTCAACAAAGCCACGGATTGCATCTTCGCTGCTGTCTAATTGAGCCTCACGGGCCTGGGCTTGCAGGGCGACGCCAAAAGCTTTTGCAGTCGGAGTACGCTTATCTGCCTCTTTGTGAAGCGCGCCGATGGCCACAGATGCAAGTGCTGGAGATACATCGGGGCGTAGACTTTCGATCTTGGGCAGAATACCGTTGAGCACAGCGTTGATCGTGGCCACTTCTGCATCTCGTGCAAACAGCTTGTCGCCGCTCAACAGCTCCCAAAAGACGACCCCCAAGGTGAACACATCAGAGCGACGGTCAAGGTCGGTCTGCCAAAGTTGCTCAGGTGACATGTAAGGGAGCTTCCCTTTGAGCATTCCCGTCTCTGTTTTATCTTGATTTGTGTTGGCCTTGGCTACACCAAAGTCCAATATTTTGATGTGGCCACCTTCCGAGATCATCAGATTGTGTGGCGTTAAATCTCGATGAACCAAGTGGGCAGGGTGGCCGAAGGTATCTTTAAGCTCATGGGCTGCGTGAGCACCGGAACAAGCCTGGCTAATGATGCCGATGGCAACGCCGACTGGAAAGGGGGTCCCTTGCTCTTTGGCCTTGCGCATCAAAATATTGAGGGGCACACCCGACACATACTCCATGGCCAAAAAGGGCTGAGACCTCCAGCTGCCCAACTCGTGGATTTCAACCACATTAGGGTGGTTGATATTCGCCGCCAGCCTTGCCTCTTGTTGAAACATCTTTAAAAAAGTCGTGTTGTCCTCAAACTGCGGAAGAATCTGCTTGATGACGACCAAACGCTGAAGGCCAGAATCTCCAGTCTCAAATGCCAAATACACCACAGCCATACCGCCGACGGCGAGTTTTTCGAGGATGGTGTAGCGACCAATTTGGCCAGGCAGGGTGGACATTTCTCTCCCAGATGGCCCAGCCTACTGGATTGTCTTGGTATTGGGGAGGTTCAAACCCGATTTGACGTAATTATACCGTCTCAAAGATATCGATTCGCCAAGTTGCCTTGCATATGGCCACAGTATCGCCTGTTGAGTCCTTTAGTACACCCTCTACCTCAAGGTCATGTTTTCCAGGGTGTTGAGGAACATCGACCTCGCATGTGGCCGTGATGGTGCCCCGTGACTTTTTGAGGTACTCCATGACGATACCCTTGAGGATACCGCGCCCCTTACCGTCGACTTGATACATTACCGTGGCACCGGTCGCCAATTCGCCCAAGTTCATCAGCGCAATCGCGTGCACGCTCTTGAGATGATTCCGAACGCGAGGCCGGTCCCGCATGGTGACGATGCCGCGCCCAGGCTCGAGCAACTCCACTCGGGCACCGATGCTGCCGGTGTACCGGGCGGCACGCCCCAACACGATTGAAAAGAAAGCTTTTCCACCTGGCATGCTGGAAAACCTGCCCCATAAGGTGGCCAGGCTTCCCAATTTTACCACCGCACCATCGCTCATGAACCAGCCCCTGCATTTATCCAGTCGGTGATGACCTGAATGTCCTCCATTGGCAAAAAGCCCATGGCTGGCATCTTGTCACCCATTCCGCCCACGAGCTCGTGGCTGCCCATCAGCTTGTGCCACATATAGCTCTGCGAGGCGCTATTTGGCTCAACTCGGTCCATGCCTGGGACTTCGCTAGAAGCGACATTGACCAGGTTGTAGTACGGCGTCGAAGTCAACTCAAGCCCGCCTGGTGCGCTGGCATCATGGCAGCCATCGCAGTTCATGGACAAGATGGGGCGGACATGGGCTACCCAGTCGGGGATGGTCGCAGGCGGGTTGCCGAAGTCACACTCATCTGCGAACAAGTCGACACCATCATCAAAGAAGAAGGTCCCGTCGGTGACCCCAGTTCGTGCTGAGACAATCGATGCACAGTCTGCTGCGGGGCAGCCTTGGGTGGATCCCAAGACTGCAGAGTCCTCGTCGATCTCATCGTCACAGTTGTTGTCGATACCGTCACAGATCTCTGGCTCACCTGGGCTCAAGAACATATCCGTGTCGTCGCAATCGCCCCCAACGCCAACGTAGCTCGCGGGTGGGTCGCAGCCGGCCCAGGTGTCTGAATCAAGGCCGAAGTCATCGCCATCGCCATCGAAGTACCAGGTTTCAGAAGCACCATCGTCGACCAAGTCATTGCAATCGTTGTCAATTACGTCGCAAAGCTCGGGGGCGCCTGGGTAGACGGTATCGTCACTGTCGTTGCAGTCGGTGTTGTCGGTGATGTATCCGGCAATGGGGTCGCAGCCTGTCTCAGTTGAGGCATCGTCGCCAAAGCCATCGCCGTCGAGGTCGGCAAAGTAGGTGGTACCGTCAACTACGCCTACTTCATCGATTTCATCGTCGCAGTCATCGTCGAGCCCATTGCAGTATTCGTCTGCACCTGGGTGAACGTCAGGGTCGGTATCTGCGCAGTCACCGCCTGTGTGGCCGTAACCGGCAGCCGCTGTACAACCCTCCATAGACACGCCCATCTCATTGCCGTAACCATCTGCATCAACATCGATGTAGAAGGTTTCGATAACGTCCTCATCGATGGTTCCATCGCAGTTGTTGTCCACTTCATCGCATACCTCGGTCGCGATCGGTGACACTGAGCCATCTGAATCGTTGCAGTCGTCTTGGTTGTCGGCGTAGCCATCGGGCACCGAGCAGGCAGTGGTTGTCGCGCCGCCTTCGGCACCAAATCCATCGCCGTCAGCGTCCACGATAAAGGTTGTGGCGTCGATGGCGTCTTCATCGATGGCATCATCGCAGTCATTGTCGATTTCGTCGCACAGTTCGTCAGCTGTTGGGTGAATGCTCCCGTCGGTATCGTCGCAATCGTCTCCGTTGTCCACGAGCCCGCCCTCCACTGAACAGGCTTCAAGCCCGCCTATTGGGTCACCGTAACCATCGGCGTCTAAGTCGAAATACCACAAGCTCATATCGCTCGCACCGATGTCCACTTCGCCGTCACAATCGTTGTCGATGCTGTCGCATACCTCGATGGCTCCAGGGTGAACGTCGGCATCGAAGTCATCACAATCGCCGTCGTTGTCGATGTACCCAATCGGCATATCGCAGGTGTAAACCGTACTTTCAGTGTCGCCATAGGTGTCGCCGTCGGTGTCGGCATAATAGGTGACGCCAGCGCCTTCATCGATGTCGCTGTCGCAATCGTTGTCGACCCCATCACAGATTTCTGTGGCACCTGGGTAGCTTGTGGCGTCAGCATCGTCGCAATCATCTGCGGCATCAGCGTAGCCGTCTGGCAGGCTGCAACTCTCGACAACCTCGATGTCACTGCCTGCGCCGTCGCCGTCACCGTCGACATAGAAAATTAGGGCGTCCGTCGCGGACTCGTCGATCAAGTCATCGCAATCGTTATCAATGCCGTCACAGAGCTCATCGGCGATGGGCGAGATGTCTGGGTCGGTCGGTGCGCAGTCGTCGGTGTTGG
>DBIS01000382.1 GCA_002296975.1 Deltaproteobacteria bacterium UBA796
GATGCCGACGCTGATGCAGACGCCGATGCCGACGGGCGAGTGAGTGCTGTGGTCGACTTTGTGTTCAGTGTGAGCGCATGTCCCGAATGTTCGGATCCCCCGGCCGGGTTGCTCGAGGTGTCCGCCAGCGCGCGATTTCATGAACCGGCTGCGGGAAGTTGGACCTCTTGGCTGCCCCCGCTCGGAACGTGTACCCGCGACCCCGAACGTGCTGCCTTGGTGAGTACCGGTGATAACCTGGGGGGCTGGGCCTATTTAATAGGTGGTCCGGCTGGTGCGATTGGCATGGCGCTCGATGTACACACGAACACTTACAAAGCCAGCGGCTTGGATGCATCTGTTTGGTCGAACCTGAGCATTTACGGTTTATCTGTCCCCGATGTCGGCGTGGACATGGCCGGGGCCGTCGCAACGCCCGATGGCTTTGATGATATACAGCCAGTTGGTATTCTAAATCCGGCAGACACGGCATTTACCCAAGAGATTTCCGCGGAGAATGCGACCTTTAGCTGGGCCCCTTCAGGCACTTCCGATGGCTTGGCGATTTCGTTGATGGTTTACGATGGTGCGAGCTACGCATACAAGGGCGAGGTGCTTTGCTGGGCGCCAGACAGCGGCAATTTCACAATCCCGTCGAGCTATTTTTACAGCCCAGTGCCTTATTCGGTATCCGATGTGCTGTTTGTGGCGATTCACAAGTATCGGACGACGCTCAGCCCAAACCCCATCGATGGCGGGCTTGTCGAGGCTGTAGCCAAAAAAGGTGTCATCGGGACGGGCATTCTCGCACCCTAGGCGGCCGGCGGGTTTAGCCGACGACCGAGACTTCATCACGGGTGACTTCTCTTATGAGTCGGTTGATTTCGGCGACCTTGGCCTCATCATCGATCCAGAGCGCCTTGAGTTGCCCAGCGAGCTCTTTTGCGCGGCGGAAAGCACCGACGAGGTCGCCGGTCACATCTGTTGGGCTTTCTACGTGCGCCATGATCTCTGCGAGCGACTTGCCCTGGGCCCACATGGTGCCCAGCCAGATCATGCGGGTATCCCATGTGGTGTCTGAGCCTGACAGCTCGTCTGCAGCGGTCACGATTGGGGAACTCCTGATTTTGGTGATCACAGCACCGATTTGGCGGTCAGCTTTGGTGCTGTTGACCTCAACCCGCTTGTTGAGTGTGTTGCACATCCCAGTGAGCACCCCAAAGAGGCGGTCGGGTGGGGTGTCGTCGAGGGCGCCGCTTAAAAACAACTCTGTCGTGAAGATTTCAGAGATTTGAATATGCATCAAGGCTTTGGCGCCGGCGTTGAAGCTGTAGTCTTCAGCCAGGTAGCCCCAGTGTTGCAAGAAGCGGATCTTGGTTTGGAACTCGATCCATGTTTGATCGGTGGAGTCTGAGGCGCGTTGATTGAGGCGCTTGGCCCGTCGAAGTTGCTTTTTATTTTGCTTCGGCATGGGGGCTTCGGACGTATTTCCGGCGCCCGTCGCTGCAGTCTCCAACATTTTGGCGTTTGAGCTGTGGCGTTCTGCAGCCTTTCGCCGGTACCAGGCCAAAAAGGATTGCTCGACCACATCCCGCACTTGCTCGGGGGAGTGTCGGTGCATCAGGTTGACCACGGAGTTGAAGCTGAGTGAAAAACGACTCTTCACCGGCTCTGTCACCCCTGTGAGGTATGCGCGAAGTTGGGGGGCGATGGTGGGCCAGTCCTCTATGTCTGTGCGGATGACGACCTGCCCGAAATCATCGAGCCCTCGTCGCCCGGCTCGGCCGGCCATCTGCATAAACTCACGAGCGGGCAGTGGGATGAGCCGGCGGCCGTCAAAGCGCATCATGGCATCAAAGCAGGCCGCGCGGGCAGGCATGTTGATGCCCAATGCGAAGGTACCTGTACAGTAGAGCACTTTGAGTAGGCGGGCCTCGTACAGGCGTTCTGTTATGGTTTTTAGCTGAACATGGAGGCCTGCGTGATGAAAGCCAACGCCGAGGCAGAGCATGCGCCGGTGTTCTTGTCCAAGGACGCCCTTGCCGACTCGGGCTTCAAATTCCTCGAGCATTTCAATGATTTTAGCTTGCTCACCTGCAGCGAGCACCCCGGCCTCGGAAATGTCCGAGCACAAGTCCCGGGCGAGCTGTTCAGCGTGTTGCCGAGAAAATACAAAGTAGAGATAGGGCAGGTCCTTGGTGTCTGCCAGCATGCGAAAGACATGAAAGTGCCGCGTTGGCAGGCCGAGCCTTGGACGCCTTCGGTCGCGCCCGCCCCGGCCACCTCTGCCTTGATGGCGGTCCTTTTTACCCTTTCGGTCACCGAGGTGTCGGCCATTTTTGGCGGCACCTTTATACCATTCCTTATAGACGGCATCCATTTCGGAAGCTGGAACCAAGCCCCGTTGCTTGGTGGCGATTTGGAATGCCAAGGGTACTGAGCGCTCGGTCTCAATCACCACATGGACTTCTTCTCCACGGACATCAGAGAGCCATGCCGCGAAATCATTGAGGTTGCTGAGGGTGGCGGAGAGGCCAACGATGCGGACATGGTCGGGCAGGTAAATTAGGACCTCCTCCCACACAGTGCCGCGGTCGTGGTCATCCAAAAAGTGAATCTCGTCGATAACGACTGCCGCGAGATTCTCGAGCTTTTCGCCGCCCAAAAGCATGTTTCGGAGAATCTCTGTGGTCATGACTTTGCACGGTGCATCCCGTCGAATGACCAAGTCGCCTGTGACCAGGCCGACCTTTTCTTCGCCGACCAAGGTGCAGTAATCTCGGTACTTTTGGTTGGAGAGGGCCTTGATGGGCGCGGTGTAGATGACTTCGCGGCCATTGTTGAGTGCCTGTTCTACGACGTAGTCGGCGACAACGGTCTTGCCGGTGCCTGTGGGTGCAGCAACCAACACGCTGGACCCTCTGTTGAGGGCGTCAATCGCCTCGGCTTGAAAGGGGTCCAGTGTAAATCCGCGGTATTCCATTCGACCTCTGAGTTCGGCTTCGGTGTCCTGCATAGAAGGCAGAATCGTGCCTGTCAACGGTGTGTATCGCGAGCAGGGTCAGTCCGTACTCGTTAAGCGACTTTCTAGATGGAGAAATCAATGAAAATGTCCAATATCACCGTGGTCCTCGCCCTATTTTCAATGATTGGATGTACAAAATCCGATGGATCTTGCGGCGAGGATTTTGCGCTCGCCGATGATGGAAATTGCTATCCGAAAGCCCAGGTGATTATTGATGCCGACGCGGATGCCGACGCGGATGCCGACGCGGATGCCGACGCGGATGCCGACGCGGATGCCGACGCAGACGACACCGGCGAGGACGATACTGGGAATGCCGACGCCGACGCCGATGCTGA
>DBIS01000077.1 GCA_002296975.1 Deltaproteobacteria bacterium UBA796
TGATGAAGTTCAGATTGAACTCGGCCGCTTCGACCTCTGAGGCATCCAATTCGCTGGTGTCCGCAATCGCCACGATCTCTTTCTGACGAAAGCCCGCGTTGTCATCGATATCGACCTTCGCGTCGAGTGCGATGACCTCGCCCTCAGATGTGATGATGACCGGGTTGATCTCCAACATGGAGCAATCGGCGGCCAAATAGGTCTTGTACAAGCCCTTAAACAGGCGACAAGCATCCTTGAAAGCTGCACCGGTCAAGCCAAGCTGAAAAGCCAGTTGGCGACATTGCCAATCACCCAAGCCTACAGCTGGGTCAATATGTGCTTTGAGAATGGCATCGGGGTTGTCCTCAGCCACTTCCTCGATCTCAGTGCCACCCTCGGATGACACCATCAGCACCAACTTTGACTCCTGACGGTCCAACAACACCGCGGCATAAATCTCACGTTCGATGTCTGCGCCAGTGGTGACGAGCACAGTCTTGACAACCACGCCCTCAGCACCCGTCTGCTTGGTGACCAGGGTGTTGCCCAACATCATCGCAGCCGCCGCATTAACGTCATCGATGCTGCGACAAAGTTGCACGCCGCCTTTTCCGGGAACGTCAGCGGCGCCAACGAGCACCCGCGCAAGGGTCTCTTCAGAATCGATCTCTTTAAATCGTCCCTTTCCCCGACCCCCTGCATGAACTTGGGCTTTCACAACCCAAAAGTCTCCGCCGAGTGTATTGGCGGCGGTGACCGCATCATCAGTGGTGGTGGCAGCAATGCCAGGAGGAACCTTGACGCCATTGGCGCGCAGAAGGTCTTTTGCTTGATACTCGTGCAGTTTCATCGTGTACCTATCGGTTTCAGTGAAATGGTTTTGGCTTTAGCTCAAACGCCGTGGATCTTGGTTTTCGGCAACATAAGAGCACCGGTAAATCGGCACCCCGCGGCCATTGCGCATGTGAACGCGCTCGTCGACGATCTGTGCCGTGATTCCCGCGATGCGCGCAAAACCAAACAGCAAAGTGTAATAATCGGAATCGGTCAGGCCACTCGCGTTGAGCAAGGTGCCAGAAATAGCGTCGACATTGGGGTACGGGTTCGAAATCTTCGGGTTCTCTTTGAGCACCGCCACCGCGCGCTCACGCATGGCAAGAGCGGTCTTAAACAGCGGGTCGTCGCCGCATATTTCTTTGCCCAAAGCATACTGAACCGTGGCCCGGGGGTCTTCGGCCCGTAAAACCGCGTGACCAAAGCCAAAGATTTTTCCGCCCCCAGCGAGGGTCTCACGAACAAACTTCTCGATGGCGTCGGGATCGGTGGTACCGACCGTCTTCACAAAATTCAGGCATTCTTGGTTGGCACGACCATGAAGTGGCCCGTACAGCCCGCCCATCGCGGCGGCTAAACTGGTGTACTGGTCTGCATGACCCGAGGCCACAGCCTTACCGGTGAAGGTAGAGAGGTTGCCACCGCCGTGGTCCATATGAAGAATGTAAAATGTACGAAGGAGCTTGGTGAGCTTTTCGGCATCGGCACCGGGAACGCCCATCATATGGACGAAGTTTTCAACCAAACCCAGACTCGGGTCTGAGGCGATGGGTGCACCCCAGCCTGATCGAATCCGAAAAATAGCGGCGATCAACTCAGCAGAGCGAGCGACAAGATTGAGGCCATCGGTTTTGAAGTCACCTGTTTTGCCGGTCATTCCCAACAAGGTGAGGCCATTGATCAACCACTCCATGGGGTGACCATCAAGCGGAAGGGCCGAGAGGATTTCGATAACCTTTGGGCTCACAACCGCTCTCGAGGCGAGGTCTGCCTTGAAGGCGACGAGCTGTTCGTCGGAGGGGAGCTCCTTATTGAACAACAGGTAAATGGCCGCTTCGGGATCAAGGTTGGCCAAATCTGCGACGGGGTAGCCCACATAGGAGACACCGTCGGTGGGGTCGACCCGGCTGGTTCGGACACGGCCCACAGGAAAGCGGCGTAAGCCAGTGTCGAGGTGAGCGTCGGTGATCTCAAATAGAACGGGATTGTCTGCCATGGGTTCGGCTCCGGTAAACGAGTCCATTTGCCCTATCCGGGATGAGCGGACCCCGCCGAACGATTTTTCGTGCCGAAGGCCTCGTTTGGCCAAGTCTCTCGGACCAAGGCGAAAAACCGCCTATTCGATCATTGATAATCCAAGGCGAATTTTACCAGAGAGATCACGCTCTACCGCCTTGGCTGCCACCTTGATCGCGTTTCGAACAGCACGCGCATTAGATCGCCCATGCGCTTTGATGATGACAGCTTCAAAGCCCAGCAAGGGTGCGCCCCCGTACTCCTTCCAATCGGTCAACCCGCTCAGTTGCCGCAGATCACCGCCGAGCATGGTCAACCCCAAACGCCATAAAAATTTTCGCTCATAGGCATCTTTCGCTAGATCGGCTGCTACTTCTGTCACGCCCTCGAGCATCTTCAGAACCACATTCCCCACAAAACCGTCAGTGACGACAACATCTGCGGTCCCTCGGGGCAAATCCAAGCCTTCGACATTGCCCGTAAAATTGACCCCAGGATGATCTAGCAACGCCTGATGTG
>DBIS01000271.1 GCA_002296975.1 Deltaproteobacteria bacterium UBA796
CGAGCCAAAACTGAGCCCAAGCCAAAAGCCAGCACTCAAACCCAATCGCATCCAGCCGGCCGCCCCTGCCAGCACCAAAACAGGCACCAAGACAGCCAAGAAAGCCACCAGCGCACCCAGCCAAAACCGCTGCATCAGCCGGGCACTGGCAATGCCAATCGCGATGGTGGCCACCGGCCCTAAAAAGAAGGCGAAGGACCACTTTGCGAGTAAACCCAAACCCAAAAATAGCCCAAACAAAAGGCTCGGCAACCGACGCCGAAAGGTCTCAGAAGCCGCCAAAGCCACCACGGCAGCCACCACCAAGGCCGCCAAAGGCACCTCAGTATAATATTTGCCGCGAATATGAAGGGACCAAAGCATTACCGGCCCTAAAGCCATGGCCGCAAGGCCTGCCATCGGTGAAACCGCACGGCGGAAACCCATATAAAGAGCCCCACACAGCAACACCAAAAACGGCGAGAGGCTCAACAAGGCCAAGCGCAGACTGGCACCGCCAAAAACACTGTAGACCTTGGCGCTAATCCACGGAACCAAGGGAGGGTAAGGGGCACCCACCGCACACGGTACAGCGCCATCGGACGCAGCATCAGCCAAGCACATCGAAAGGCGAAACAGGCCCGCATCGTCATCCCAGGTTTCGACAGCGGTGTGAAACTCAAGCCATGCAAGGTGGTTGAGCATCACCACACCGAGGACCAACAAAGGCAAAAGCCACCACCCCAACCGCGCCAACTTCTTCATGGGACCACCGGAGAACCCGGCTTACCTGGGCCCACACCCTCTACCGCCGAACAGCGTGGATTCGACTGCAAGCCCACAGCACTCGTTCCAGCCACCATTGCTTGGGCCACCACATGAGCGATGGCGTGAGCACCCGCCTCGCCAGGGTGGCCGACATCACCATAACCCCAGCAATCCCGTGTATTTAGCGAGTGACCCGCAAAGACTGCCCCGAAGGGGTGCAACGCGGCGCGCCACCGAGAATCCAACACGCGCACCGCACCCAAAGCGTCGTTCATATGGCCAGGGTCTTCGATGACAGTGATGCTCAAGCCCGCCGCACGGGCCTGAGAGACCAACATCACCACATCATCCAGCATTCCAGAATCTCGAGGTGGAGTGGACGGCGCGTAAAGTGGGCGTGTGTAGGGTGCTATCAGCCGGCGCAACACCAAATAGGTCCGCCAATCGACATAAGGTGCACCGCGATCGGGATGAAATAAGCCCGACCGAATCCCAGCGATATCGTGCTGACGCCCCACATTATGAGGAATGCCAAGAATAAGCCCTGTCCACGGTGCGCGGTCCTTGAGTTCGACCCACCTGGCCAACAGCTCAAAAGCTGAGCCACCGGGCACACCGGCATTGATCACCGTTGTGGGACGGCCCGTCAACGCCGCTAACCGGCGCTCCATCCGCTCAGGAATCGTGGCGTCTTGGGTGAGGGATGTACCGAAAATCCAACTATCCCCCAAAGCCAAATATAAATCCTGCCCCGCCGATTTTTGAACAGACAGCTCGGCATCGTCACGCAAACCCAAACTGTTGGTTTGAATCTCAAAAGCATAGGGGCCATCTGTGCCGTGATGGGTACCCGATGAGCGCACATAAACTTGGTCCCCCAACACACCTATCAGGCCATTTTGGTGTTCAAATGCGAACAATAGCCGATGCTCTGGGACCACCACCCGCAACAACAGCTCAAGCCCGAGCAGCAGGGAAACCCCAAAGAGTACAGCACGTATTTTCGAGGAAGATCTCATCAACTGCTGTGAATCCAAGTCCGAAGTTACCCCAAGGCTATCCGGTTCATTCAGGAACGGTCGCACCAATGCGGTCATGAAGATAGAAGCCGCCCCAAACAATGAGGTATGCATGGCGATCGGACTAATTCGAGGAATTTTAGGGGACGGAATCGCGCGGGTCTTCATTATCGATGTCACAGGCATCGCCGAACAGACCCGCCAACTGCACAAACTCACTGGCGACGCGGTAGGCTTGGCCGCTCAGGCCGTCGTCGCCAGCATCGTTATGGCGGGCCAAATCAAAGGTGAGGAACGCCTCAGCTTTCAGCTTCAATGCAACCGGCCACAATGCGCATTTATTGCCGATGTCGACGCGAGCGGCGGAATTCGTGCTCGATTCACCCCAGAGGTGGTGTTTTTATCCGACAAAACCGGCCTAGACGGCATGATGCTCGCCATCAAATCCCTGCCCGGGAAAGAGCTATACCGCGGCGTGACCGCCATCGAACAAGAGTCGATTCTGGCCGCCCTCAATCGACATATCGGCACCTCAGCACAGGTGGACAACATCCTCAACATCACCGTGAGCGTGAATCAACACGGCACCGTCGAGCACGCCATCGGAATCGTGATCGAGCGACTTCCCGCATCAGCCAGCTCTGAGCTCGAGGCCAGCGCTGAATTTTTAGTGGCCTTCGACCCCGTTCGAGAATGGACCGCCCCCGAAATCCTCGCATGCGTGAGCGCCGGAGAAATCCAAGGCGTACCCCTCGAAATTCTCGAACGCACCAAGGTTAAATGGCGATGCTCATGTGGGCCAGAGCGGGTCGAGGCAGTGGTGCTGAGCCTGCCGGTTGAAGAGATCACCGCGATGCTTGAAGAAGATGGCCAGGCCGAGGTGGTCTGCCACTTTTGCAACGTGCCTTATCTGATCTCCGGAGAGCGCCTCTCTCAAATGGTGGTGGCAAAAACGCCCACGGAAGTGAACTAAGGCCATCGTAAACCGCCACCCCGAGACCCAGGGTCGGCACCCATAGGCCAAACCGGTTAGCAGCGGCGATGCTTTGGGTGATCTCCACCCATTAAATCCGAGGTCCATGTGCGCTACCGCAAAGTCGCAATCGAAGGAATGTGCCATCACCTGCCCGAGGTCGTGGTGAAAACCGCCGCCCTCGAGAGCATGATGGCCCGCACCTACCAACGGCTGCACATACCCGCTGGCACCCTCGAAACCATGACCGGCGTATCGGCTCGGCGCTTTTCCCGACCCGGTGTACAGCCCTCAGAGCTCGCCACACGTGCCGCCATGAAATTGATCGACGAGACCGGCTTTGACCGCAGCCGCATTGGCCTCTTGGTGAGCACATCTGTTTGCAAGGATTACCTCGAGCCCTCCGTCGCCGCCTTGGTCCACGGAAACTTGGGCCTACCCTCCAACAGCCTCAACTTTGACGTGGGCAATGCCTGTCTCGGCTTTATGAGCGGGATCTCTGTCGTGGCCAATATGATCGAGTTGGGCCAAATCGAGGCTGGCCTGGTCGTGGTCGGCGAAAGCAGCAGAGACGTCACCATGTCCACCGCCAAGCGCCTCGCGAGAGACGACGCCACATTCGAGGATTTCCGTGGGAACCTGGCCACATTGACCTTGGGTTCCGGCAGCTGTGCAATGTTGCTGGTGCACGAAAAATTGGCGAGCACCAGCCACCGCATTCAGGGCGGAGAGGCCCTCTCTGCGACCCAATTCAACCAGTTGTGTATCGGCACGGCGACCTCCATGAAGACCGATGCACCCAAGCTGCTCAGCGAAGGGGTCGCCCTCGCTCAGCAAAATTGGATCAAGGTGAGGAAAAGCCTCGACTTTGAGCCCCACCAAATCAAGTCCTACGCGCTTCACCAGGTTGGGCGGCCCAATCACGAGGCCGTTATCAAGGCTCTCGATGTGCCCGAAGAACAAGCCATTCGCCTGTATCCGCACCTCGGAAACATCGGCGCGGCAGGGGTTCCGCTAGCGATGTCCGAATCCTTGAACCAGGCTCGGTTTTCAGAGGGCGACACCGTCATGTTGATGGGTATCGGAAGCGGACTCAACACCTCGATGATGCGCGTGGCCTGGTAATGACTGGCCTTGATGAGCCCAGAACAGCCGCCCTTCCCGGGCCCATTCGAGCACTCTACCCTTGGGACGGCCACACCCTCCAAGTAGACGGGGGCTCGCTTCATTATATCGATGAAGGCCCAAAGGACGCCCCGGTCATTCTCGCGGTACACGGCAACCCAAGCTGGTCATTTTATTGGCGCGCACTCATCGCAGAATTCAGTGGCTCGTACCGTGTTGTGGTGCCCGATCACATCGGCTGCGGCCTCTCCGACAAGCCTCAGGACTGGGATTACCGGCTTTCAAACCATGTGGACAACCTCGAGCGCTTGATCGACCATCTCGACCTCCAAGACATCAACCTGGTGGTCCACGACTGGGGTGGTGCGATCGGTATGGGCGTCGCCACAGCACAACCCAAGCGCTTCAAACGCTTTGTGGTGACGAACACCGCAGCCTTTTTATCAAAAACCATCCCACCCTCGATCGCGATCGTCAAAGTGCCCGGATTTGGCGCTCTCGCCGTGCGTGGCGGCAACGCCTTCGCCCGTGCAGCCACCATTCGCGCAGTATCCAAACCGCTCTCGGCCGCGACCAAAGCGGGCTTGCTTTACCCTTATGGCTCCTGGGCGGACCGCATCGCCACTTTGCGCTTTGTCCAGGACATTCCCCTCGAATCCAGCCACCCCAGCTACGACACGCTGGCCCGCATCGACAAAGGTCTGGCAGCCCTCGCCAGCCACCCCATGCTCTTGTGTTGGGGCAATGAAGACTTCTGCTTTAGCCCTGAGTTTCGAAAAGAATGGGAGCGCCGCTTTCCGACAGCCACATCGATTCATTGGGATGATGTGAACCATTATGTGATGGAAGACGCCCCAGAGCGCACCAATAGCGCCATCCACGCTTTTTTCGGCCAGGAAAAATAGGCGATGGCCACAGCTTTTAGCGGGACCAGCTTTAATATCGCCGCCCGACTTGAGGCATGGGCAGCCGCCCGCCCCTTTCAACGGGGAGTGGTTTTTCCTGAAGGCCGCGACAATAACGGAAATGTGCGCTGGACCCACCTGAGTTTTTCCCAACTCAATGCCCGCGCAGATGCTTATGCCCGTGGATTTTCCGAGGCTGGAATCGGCGTCGGCGACCGGGTGAGCTTGCTGGTCAAGCCCTGTTTGGACTTTATCCCATTGGTTTTTGCACTCTTTAAAATCGGAGCATTGCCGGTCTTGATCGACCCAGGGATGGGCAGAAAACCATTTTTAAACTGTATTGAGACCATCGCGCCAAAGGCCTTAATCGGCGAGCCAATTGTCTTTGTACTCAAGAGCATCTTTCGCAAAGCCTTCGCCTCTGTACAGATTCCGATCACCGTCGGCAACCACACTGGCTGGTGGGGCGGGCGCACCCTGACACAATGCCGTATCGCCGACGACAAACCATTCGACACATTCGTGGCCAAACCCCACGACGAAGCCGCGATTTTGTTCACATCTGGCAGCACCGGGCCAGCCAAAGGCGTCACCTACACCCACGGAATTTTTGACGCCCAAACCCGTCATATTCAGACGATGTACGACATTCAGCCCGGTGAAATCGACCTCGCCTGCTTTCCCCTATTTGGGCTCTTTAGTATGGCGATGGGCATGACGGTGGTCATTCCCGATATGGACCCAACAAAGCCGGCTTTGGCCGACCCAAAAAAGCTAATCGAGGCCATTTCGGCCCATGGATGTACCTCTGCGTTTGGCAGCCCGGCCATCTGGAAAAACGTGGCGATTCATGGGCAAAAAGAGGGCATAAAACTGCCTTCTATGAAACGGATTTTGATGGCTGGTGCACCCATTCCGGTTTGGATGCACCAAGCTTTCGGCGACATCCTGACCGATGGCGCTGAGCTCCACACCCCTTATGGCGCCACAGAGTCCTTGCCTGTCAGCAGCATCGGCAGCCTTGAGGTGCTCTCAGACACCCAAGCCAAAACCCGGGTGGGCGGCGGGAGTTGTGTGGGCCACCCAGCCCCCGGTATCGCCATCCGTATCATTAAAATTTGCGACACCCCCATTGAGATATGGTCCGAGGATTTAGTCGTTCAAAATGGTGATATCGGCGAAATATGTGTGTCTGGCGGGGTCGTCACAACCGAGTATAAAAATGCACCCGAACACACCGCGGCTGCCAAAATCATCGCGGGGGACATCACGTGGCACCGTATGGGCGATGTGGGATATTTCGACCCTCAGGGGCGGCTTTGGTTTTGCGGCAGAAAAGGCCACCGCGTACAGCGAAAAGATGGAACAACCATGTACACAGTGCCTTGCGAAGCGATCTTCAACGAACACGAGGCAGTGTATCGCTCGGCTTTGGTTCAGGTCGATGACGAGCCGGTCATTATCGTCGAACTCGAGCCGGGTGTCTCAGTCGACAGATCTCAGATAATATCGGAATTACTTAGTTTTGCAGAGGGTAATTCACTGACGTCATCCATAAAAATAATACGCTTTCACCCAGGTTTTCCGGTCGATGTTCGTCACAACGCCAAGATTCACCGCGGCGCCCTAGCAGAGTGGGCCAAGACATGAAGGCTTTGGTCACAGGAGGCGGTGGATTTTTAGGGGCCGCCATCACCCAGCAGCTTTTGGAGCGCGGCGACCGCGTCACCATTTTGGCCCGCAACCGCTACCCGGCCATCGAAGCGCTTGGCGCCCAAAGTATCCTCTGCGACCTCACCGACTGCCCAAACCTGGCCACCCTTATCGCGGGGCATGATGTGGTCTTTCATGTGGCCTCCAAGACCGGGATCTGGGGTCGGCGAGAAGACTTTATGCGGGTCAACGTCGAGGGCACCCGCGCGCTCATCGAAGCCTGTCGAGAGGCGGGCATCAATCGACTGGTCTACACCAGCTCCCCTTCAGCTACTTTCGACGGTCAGGATGCAGAAAATGCCACCGAGGCCGATTGCACCTACCCGAGGCACTTCGAAGCGGACTACCCTCTGAGCAAGGCCATTGCTGAGCAATTGGTCCTCGCCGCGAACGATGAACACCTGGCCACCACCGCACTGCGCCCACACTTGATCTGGGGGCCCGCCGACCCTCATATTGTGCCCAGGCTGATCAGCCGACGCAAACAAGGGCGCTTGGCGCGGGTGGGAAATGGTAAAAACAAGGTGTCGATCACCTATATCGACAACGCCGCTGCGGCCCATCTACAGGCAGCAGACGCGCTCGGACAACACAGTCCCAACGCCGGAAAGCCATACTTTATTTGTGATGAGCACCCCGTTGTACTCTGGGAATGGATCGACCAACTGCTGGTTGATGTTGGACTAAGCCCGGTGACTCGCAGTGTCTCTGTGGGCACTGCACACGCCATCGGCGCAGTGCTCGAGTGGGTTTGGCGGGTGTTTCGCTTGGGGGGAGAGCCACCCATGACCCGTTTTGTGGCTTCAGAGCTGGCCTCAGCACATTGGTATGACTGTGCAGCGGCCCGGGCTGACTTTGGCTACAAAACCGTAACCAGCCCCTCCGAGGCCATGAGCAAAACCATCGCGGCTTTTCGTCCCGATTAGCGGCTCAGGCCAACTTGGCAGGAAAGCCTTGCTCTAGAAAGTCCAAGGCATCGAGACCCAGTTGACTGAGGTCATCTTGACCCTGCCGCTCAAACCAGTAGGTCATCGTGGCGCGCACAACTCCGATGATCGCCCCGGCCAACACCCGGGCCCAAAGATCCTCCTCGGGCTGGGATTTTGTCCGTGCAGAGAACGCGTTCGCGATGGCTTTTTGCCAGTCTAAATCAATCTCACGCTCTCGTGCAAGAAGCGCCTGAGAAGATAAGATGACCGCTTGCTGAGCCAACAAGTGGTCCTTGTTTTGGTTGTATTTAGCCCCAAAAACTTCGGCGGCTTGGCGGAGAGCATCAAAAGGGTTTTCGACCTGCTCATGGGCGCCCAGAAAAGCCACAAAGGTCGCCAACCGCTCTTCTCGATGAGGAAAAACAAGAGACTCTTTATCGCGAAAGTACCGGAAGAACGTACGTTTTGAGACTTCAGATTTGGCGCAAATCGCGTCGAGGGTGGTGGCGTCAAAAGAATCACGGCGAAACATCTTCACCGCTACGCTCAATACTTTGGCGCGGGCTTCACGTTTTTTTCGCGCTCGAAGGGTCAATTTCTCTGGCATTTCAATCCCTATCCCGGTATAGCTGCGGCGACTGCCACCAAGTGGCAACTGCTACTCGGTGGCACTTTATAAATCGGAGACTGCGCGTGATGAATTTTTCGTCCCAAAATCTCGGCTCATGGCAGAGCACTACAACGGTTCCCGCCTTCAGTGGCGACCCGATCATTGCCGCTGCTCAGCAGGTTCGCACCCCCGCATTTTTGGTGCAAGATACCCGTGCTGGAGCCATCGGCGTGGCGATCGGTGGCCAAACAGTCCCTTCAGATTCCACCAATGGGGTGCAAAACTTTCCATTGCTCGCGGTGCTGCCCCCTTTGTACCCGGAGTGGCTGGGCTGTAGAAGTTTCGCCGAGGTTCATGGCGTGAGGTTCCCCTATGTTTCAGGCGCGATGGCGAATGGAATTGCCACAACCGATCTGGTGATCGCGATGGCTGAGGCTGGATTTTTGGGCTTTTTTGGGGCTGCTGGACTTCAACGAAGTGTGGTTGAGACAGCGATTGACACCTTGCAAGCCCGGCTGGGAGAGGCACACCCATGGGGGTGCAACCTGATCAATTCCCCTCACGAGCCCGCACTCGAGGCCTCGGTCGCACAACTGTATATAGAGCGGGGCGTCAAGCGGGTTTCGGCGGCAGCCTATATGGCCCTCACGCCGGCAATCGTCCGCTTTGCTTTGACGGGCATCCGCCAATCACCAGATGGGACAATCCACCGTGAACGTTTTGTGTTCGCCAAAATCTCCCGACCAGAAGTGGCACGTCGCTTTTTAGAACCCGCGCCAAAGTCCATCTTGGACAAGCTGGTGGCTGCAGGGCATCTCACCGTGGACGAAGCACGACTGGGGGCTCAGGTTCCGGTGGCTGAAGACATTATCGTCGAGTCCGATTCTGGGGGCCACACAGACAACAGGCCACTCACAGCCCTCTTCCCCTCCATCTTATCCTTACGCGACGAAATCACCGCAGCCCAGGCCTACTCCCGCCCCATCCGGGTAGGTGCAGCAGGCGGACTCGGGACCCCCAGCGCTGTGGCTGCGGCTTTCTCTCTTGGGGCGGCATTCGTGCTCACAGGTTCTGTGAACCAAGCATGCATCGAGTCTGGTCTTGACTCCGGGGGCCGGAAAATGCTCGCGGGTGCGGGCATCGCAGATGTCATCATGGCTCCGGCAGCCGATATGTTTGAGATGGGCGTCGAAGTTCAGGTGCTTCGCAGAGGCACCATGTTCGCGGTTCGGGCGAAAAAGCTCTACGGGCTGTACCACACCTTTCCATCCTTGGACGCCATCCCGGCCGCCGAGCGCGAGGGTGTCGAAAAAACCATGCTCCAGTGTAGCTTCGATGAGGCCTGGGCCTCTACCCGCGCCTTCTGGATGGAGAGAGACCCAAGCGAGGTCAGCCGAGCAGAGGCCGACCCCAAGCACAAGATGGCCTTGGTCTTTCGCTCCTATTTAGGCCAAAGCAGCCGGTGGGCCATCAACGGTACACCCGGCCGGCAGACCGATTACCAAATCTGGTGCGGTCCAGCCATGGGGGCCTTCAACCAGTGGACCGCCAACAGCTTTTTGGCCGACCCCGATCAACGCACAGTCGTGCAAGTCGCCCGCAACCTCATGGAAGGTGCGGCCGTCGTCACTCGCGCTCAACAACTTCGCAGCTATGGGGTCGCCGTACCCGCCGCTGGCTTTGATTTTCGTCCACGACCCCTCGCTTAAACCAGCAAAAAATGCTTCTGCTCACCCAAGAGAGTCACCATGAATCGTGCCAATAAACGCGCTCCCATCGCTGTCGTCGGGGTCTCTGCCCTGTTCCCAGGATCTACATCTGCTTCGGGATTTTGGTCTGATATCCTCGCGGGAAAAGACCTGCTTACCGATGTCCCAGACTCCCATTGGTTGCCCGAAGATTATTATAATGCCGACCCCTCAGCCCCAGATCAAACCTATGCCAAACGCGGCGGTTTCTTGCCTCAGATCGACTTCGATGCCTTGCATTGGGGCGTACCACCCAGCATTCTTGAAGCCACAGACACCTCCCAATTGCTTGCCCTGATTGTGGCAGAGCAGGTCTTGCGCGATGCCGCTGGGAGCCAGTTTGATGACATGGACCGTTCGCGGATCTCCTGTATCCTTGGGGTCACATCCGCCCAAGAGCTCCTGGGCACCATGGTCAGTCGACTGCAACGTCCAATCTGGAAAAAGTCCCTTCGAGAGCATGGTTTGCCCGAGTCGGATGTCCAAGCTGTCTGTCAGCGAATCTCGGACCACTATGTGCCCTGGCAAGAATCCAGCTTTCCTGGACTCCTCGGAAACGTGGTCGCTGGTCGCATCGCCAACCGCCTCAATTTGGGTGGAACCAACTGTGTGACTGACGCTGCCTGCGCCTCGACCTTTTCAGCCTTGTCTATGGCTGTCCGTGAGCTGTACCTGGGCGACTCCGACCTGGTCATCACTGGCGGTGTCGACACCTTGAACGACATCTTCATGTTCATGTGCTTCTCCAAGACACCGGCCCTGAGCATGACCGGTGATTGCCGGCCCTTTTCAGATCAAGCAGACGGCACAATGCTGGGTGAAGGCCTTGGTATGGTGGCCCTCAAACGCCTCGACGATGCTGAACGCGATGGTGACCGAATTTATGCGGTCCTCACCGGTGTCGGCTCAAGCTCAGATGGTCGCTCCAAGAGCGTTTATGCCCCGGTACCACAAGGCCAGGCCATGTCCATCCGACGCGCTTACGACAATGCCGGCTACGACCCTCAAACCGTCGAGTTGCTCGAAGCCCACGGCACCGGCACCAAGGCTGGCGATGCCGCTGAGTTTGGCGGCCTTGCCTTGGCCTTTGGTGAAGGTGAGCGCGAAGACGCCCAATGGTGTGCCCTCGGAAGCGTAAAGTCCCAAATCGGCCACACCAAGGCCGCCGCAGGTGCTGCCGGACTGTTCAAGGCTGTGATGGCACTTCAACATAAAGTTCTGCCACCAACCATCAAAGTAGACAAGCCAAACCCAAGTTTGGAACTCGATAAATCGCCATTCTTCCTCAATACGAAATCCCGCCCTTGGGTGCGAGGCTCAGACCACCCTCGCCGCGCCGGGGTGAGTTCATTTGGCTTCGGTGGCTCCAACTTTCACCTGGCTCTCGAGGAGTATGTGGGCGATGCGCCTCTGGCTTCCCGGATGCGAACCCATGGCACGGAGCTGCTCGCTATCAGCGGAACCAACGCCGCTGATGTCGCAGAGCAAGCCCGAGCACTCGCAGCCCGCTGCACCCAAGCCGGCATGCTCAGACGTTTGGCTTGGGAACTGGCCCAAACCTATTCGCCCACCGCACACGCCCGACTGGGTTTGGTGGCAACAGACGAGGCCGATGGGGCCAAAAAGCTCAGCAAGCTCGCCACCATGATCGATGGTGCACCCGAAAAATCCTTTTCAACCCCCGACGGCTCAGCCTTTGGTTTGGGCGCGACAAAGGGCGGGGTCGGCTTCATCTTTCCCGGCCAAGGCAGCCAGTACGTTCGGATGGGTGCAGACCTGGCGATGAACCATGATGCCGCCCGAATGGCTTGGGATCGGGCCGCTGATCTCGACTTGGGAGACGCCCCTCGGATCGACCAAATCGTTTACCCCATCTCACGGTTTTCCGATGCCGAGCGCAAAACGGATGAAGACACCTTGCGCGCAACCGAGTGGGCCCAACCCGCAATCGGGGTAACGAGCTTGGCTCTTCTTTCGATCATGCGCACCCTTGGGGTGACGGCGAGCGGTGTGGCGGGTCATAGCTTTGGTGAGATCACCGCACTGCACGCAGCGGGCGTTTTGGATGAAGCAGATATGCTCAAAATCGCACGTCGACGGGGCGAGTTGATGGCAAAAGCCGCCAAACTCCCTGGGGCAATGAGTGCGGTTTCTGCCAACGTTACGGTGCTCAAAGAGGCCCTGGCATCCGTCGGTCGCGACGATGTTGTGCTCGCCAACCACAACGCGCCCAAGCAAGTGGTCATCTCGGGCTCCATCGACGGCGTTGAGGCTGTGGAGGCCAAACTCAAGGCCGACGGTGTCCGATTTACGCGCTTAAGCGTAGCCACTGCCTTCCATTCGCCTGTCGTGTCCAGCTCTGAAGCACCCTACGCGGCGTTTTTAGCGGGCATCAAATTCGCAAGCGCCAAGCTGCCTGTATGGTCAGGCGAAACCACTAAACCATACGCCAAAACCGCCAAGGCCAAGACTGCACGGTTGGCCCGGCAAATCTCCAATCCTGTGCGCTTTGTTGGCCTGATAAAAGACATGGCCGATTCGGGCATCCACACCTTTATCGAGGTTGGGCCCGGTGCAGTTCTGACCAGCCTTATCGGAAAAACCCTTAAAGGGACCGACCACGCTGCCATTGCCCTCGACCGAAAAGGTCGTGATGGCTTATTGACCCTCAACCGAGCACTGTCGCAAATGATCGCACTTGGGGTACCGCTTCAACTTAATGCGCTGTGGCAGGGCTACGGCGAGCCCACCGACATCAATGCCCAGCCAAAACCAAGGCTCGCAGTGCCGATCAGCGGCGTCAACCATGGTAAACACTACCCACCCAAAGGTGGAGCTGCAGCGTTGCCAGGGCCCAACCCTGAGAAAACCGAAGCCCCAATGGCGGCCATGACTCAACCAGCAGCGGTCACAACGCCCGCCGCGGCGCCAACAACAGTACCGACAACAGCGCCCAAACAATTGGAGCAACCAATCATGAGCAACCCAACCAAAACTCAAGGCATGAGCCCCGGCATGGTCGCAGCATTAAGCGACGCCATCCAACAAAGTGCTGCAGCACACACCGCCTTTCAGACGGCGATGGCGCAATCACACAGCGCCTACTTGAGCACCATGGAAACCTCGATCGCCGCGCTCTCTCGCATGTCCGGCGGAGCGGGGGTTTCGCCGCAGATGGCAAAGGCATTGCAACCCATCGCTATGGCTGCACCCATCGCTGTGGCCCCACCCGTCG
>DBIS01000014.1 GCA_002296975.1 Deltaproteobacteria bacterium UBA796
GAAAACACTCGAAACTCGACCACCCCTGAAGGGCCTCCGACGGGGACGGTGGCTTTAAACCACACGAAGGTCGGGCCGGTTTGTGAGATGGAGTCGCGACTCACAAAGTGCCTGGATTCGCCGGTTTTGATGCCATCGGTGTAAATGTCTGCAACCAGCCACATATCCGCTTGGGTGTCGTCGTTGTTCCGGGCCACGAGAACCGGCAACTCTGCCACCGCAACGCCCAAGGGAGATTGACCCACAGACAGTGGGAAATGATCGCCGAGGGGTTCTAGGTTGTGCATGCTCGGGCCAAAACCCTCCATATCCTCAGCGGGGTCCTCCATTTCGAAGGCGCTTGGCTGCGGGCCGAAGCCTTCCGTCCCATCGCCAACGTCATCGATCTCCATTGTGGCCGCGCTGTTTTCAGTGGGTGCGCTCCACATGCTCTGGTCGTCCTCATCTTCATCTTCTTCAAGGAAAATATTGGCATTGGGCGCGCGGTCTGCCTCGACTTTAGCGCGGTTGGCTTCGCCTTCTTCAAGGAAGCTAAAATCATCGTCTGGTTCGGCAGCCATGACACCCATCGGACATAGAAGGGCGAGCAAATATAAGGCGGTTCGCATGCTAAACTCCAGGTTGTAGCCGAATAACTGTGCACAAAAGTACATGTTGTCAACTGTTTGTACCTTGCGCGCGCGGGGAATTGGCGTGAAGGTGTGAGCCACCGCAATGAGGCCCGTCGTGTCGAATCCTTACCTGAGGGTCCATCGAAGCATAGCCAAACACCAAGGCATCGTATGGATGCGGTTGGCGCCGGTCGTTGGCGCTGTGGCCGCCGTCCCATTGGTGTCCGATTCCCTTTTTGGTTTTCTGCCCACCCCTGGTCAAGCGGTCCCGGTCGATCAATGGGGGCTGGGATTGGCCACGGTCGCCAGTCGACTGGCCAATTTGGTGGCCGCAGCGGTGATTTTACACAGCTATGCCGATATGGTCCGCGGCCCCGATCGGGCTGTGCTCGATGTCCATCCAGTTCGGGCCCGTGCTTTGGTCGCAGCCTTGGCGGTGTTTACCTTGCGCGCGCGTCTTTACCTTCCGGTTTCGGCCGGTGTGCTGCTGGTGCCCGTCGGAATTCAGGGCAGCTGGCTCGCATATGCGGGGGCTTTGGGGTTGATTTTTAGCGCGTGGTTAGGCGGGATTGGCGTTGGATATTTGGTTAATCTCGGCGCGGTGTGGTCGGCTTATTCGGAGTCTTGGGCTCGGGTGTTGGATGCGCTCAGAGGTGACAACCCCCGCATGCAGGCGGCGCTTATTTATGCACCTGGGGTGGCGTTGGCATTTGTCGGGATATCCGTTGAGCTTGGCGCGATAGGCCTCGGCGCTGGCCTTGGCGGCTGGACTTTTGGCTTCGCCTGGCTCGCGATACCCATGTGCCTCGGGGCTGTGGCTTGGGCTTTTGTCGGGCGACTGGCCGATGGCTATTATGTGAAGGCGAGCTTGTTGTTGGCAGATGTTGATGGTGCTTGGGGTGCCACAGAAAATGAAGACACCGCCGGTGATGTGTACCTCTCTGCGCTTGGCGTTGGGCGTCCACAGCTGCTGCGGACATTGCGGCTGGGCTGGCGTTCGCTTCGGGTCCATGCGACTGGAGGCTGGGTCGCTGGCATTTTGGTGGCGTTGGGCGGGTGGGCCTCTGCTGACACAGCGGTGTTTTGGGGTGCCGGGGCTACGGTTTGGGTTGCCTCTGTAGCGGCTTTGATGCCAGCCCATGACCCGCCTTGGCTCGATGATGCGCTCGGGGTCGATGGGTTCAGTGTTTGGCGGGCACGCTTGGTGGTGGCTATGGCCTATTCCTTTGGCGTGTTGGCCCCGGTGTGTTGTGTGTTGAGTTTACGTCACGGTTCCTTTTTTATTGCAGCGGCTTTGATGGGTTTGGCCACGGTGTGTGCCCTCATCTCGTCGACTGTGGCCTCTAAATTCAAAGATACGGCTGCATGGGCATATGCTGCTTCGGCATTGGTGCTTTGGGCTGGTTTTATGGGTGTGATCAAATGAGTAAAGCGGCGATTGAAATTGTTGGCCTTCGCAAGGAATACGGGCGGGTTGTGGCGGTTGACGGCATCGATTTGTCGATTCCAAAAGGGGCATTTGTGGGCCTTGTTGGGCATAATGGCGCCGGTAAAACAACCACGATCAACATGCTGACCGGTCAACTGAGTCCTACATCAGGTGCTGTGAGCGTGGCGGGAACCGATGTGGTGAAGGACCCTGGAGCTGCACGGGCCAAGCTGGGTACCGTACCTGAGCATCCGACCCTGTACGAGTATTTGTCGGCGCGGGAAATGATCGAATTTGTGACTGAGCTTCGCGGCGGTGGTGATGTGCAGTGGGCACTCAATGTCGCCGGGTTGGGCTCTGCGTCAGACCGCTTGATTCGCGAATACTCTCAAGGCATGCGCAGAAAGACGGCCCTCGCTTGCGCGCTCGTATCTCGGCCACCCGTGTTGGTGCTCGATGAAGCATTGAATGGACTCGACCCAGCGAGTGCTGATCGGGTTGTGGGGGTGCTCGCAGAACTGCGCCAAGATGGTGCTACCGTGTTGCTCTCCACCCATGTGCTGGACACCTTGGAAAAAGTGGCGGACCGAGTCGTATTGATGGAGCATGGAAAAATCGTCGTGGACGGTGATATTTCGGTGTTGGCGGGGGTGCGTCAGCGTCTCCGCGAAGTCTCAGCAATGCCAGACTGAGCGTGATCGGTCCTTGGGCATCGGTCCATCTCGGGGATAGACCTTGCCCAAAGGGAGAACATCATGACCTTTCAGGGCTTGTTGACCGCGCTCGTTACGCCTTTCAAAGATGGGGCTGTGGATGAACAGACTTTTCGCACGCTAGTGCGCCGCCAAATTGCTGGGGGTGCACAGGGCTTGGTCCCTTGTGGAACCACCGGTGAAGCACCCACTCTGTCGGTGGATGAACAGGCCAGTATCGTTGGCTGGACCATCGAGGAGGCTGCAGGGGATGTCCCTGTGATGGCGGGCATTGGGTCCAATTGTACGGCAACAGCCGTCGCCAACGCCAAACGAGCCGAGGCCATGGGTGTCCAGGGGGTGCTCGCCACGGCCCCGTACTACAATAAGCCTACCCAAGAAGGCTTATATTTACACTTTAAGGCCATCGCTGAGGCTGTGGGGGTCGAGGTCTGCTTGTACGATGTGCCTGGTCGCTCGGTGGTGCACATTTCGCCTCGGACCGTGGCCAGGCTGGCCGAGATCGAAAACATTACGGCGCTCAAGGATGCCACCGGAGACATGGCCAACGCCATCGATGTTCGTCGGCGTTGTGGTGATTCTTTGGCGCTGCTTTCGGGTGACGACTTTACGACCCTGCCATTTTTGGCCCAAGGCGGCGTCGGGGTCATCTCTGTGGCAGCGAATGTGGTGCCCGAGAAAATGCGAGCATTGGTCGATTTGGCCCGTCAAGGCGACACCGAAAATGCTGCTGCACTCAGTGAAACCCTTTTTCCGTTATTTCGTGACCTGTTTTTGGAATCGAACCCAATCCCGGTCAAAGCTGCACTCGCTCATTTGGGCTTGTTGACCGATGGGTTGAGGTTGCCGCTCACCCCAATGAGCAATGGTGTGCGGCCTGGCCTGTTCGAGACGGTGGACCGGGTTTTAGCTGACTAGGCTGGCCGGCCATTTCCAAATCCTTTATAAAGTCAGCCAACCCCAACGAGGTCCTCATGAACTGGATTGTACGTTTTCTTTTTGTTTCCTTGCTCACCCTTACGGCTGGCGTGTCTGATGCTGTTGCCGGTTGCGGAAGTTGCGGCGACGCTGCTCATGCCGAGAAGGGTCATCATGACAAGGCCGGTCATAACGACAAGGCCGGTCATCATGACGGCAAAGCCAAAGATGGTCACCACGACAAGGCCAAAGATGGAGAGACTGGTGATTGCGTGTGTTCTAAAGCCAAAGACGGTGGCTCTGTGTGGTGTTCACATTGCAAGGTTGGCCATCACGAAGGTAAAAAGATTGGCTGCGAAGGTTGCTACAAAAAGGCGACCGGCGAGTCCAAAGAGGATTGCAAATCATGCGCGAAAGCCCATGGTGATGCTGCTAAAGAAGGC
>DBIS01000034.1 GCA_002296975.1 Deltaproteobacteria bacterium UBA796
TTTTTGGGTGTCGGTAAATTCGCTGGGGTTCGGCCCGGGGACATCGTGGGTGCCTTCGCCAATGAGTTTGGCGTCAACGGCGCCGATATCGGCCGGGTCATGCTCTTTGACAAAAATGCCTTCATCGGGCTTCCAAAAGAAGTCGCCACCCGGGTTTTGGCAGAGCACGAGAAGGTCACCATTCGCGGACGCACGACATACCTCTCCCTCGCTCGCGGGCGAAATGAAGAGGAACGAGGCGGGCCGCCCAGGCGCAAGACTAAGTCTTTCAATGGTGGCCCAAAACGGCCACATCACCGCCATAAAAAATTCAACAAATAGACCTTAGCGTGTCCGCGATGAACATCTCTCGCCGACGTCTGCTGCACACCGCTCTTCAGACCACCCTATTGGCGGGTTGCGGCGCTCGTCTCAAACACTTCCCTTTCGACACCGGTCAGCCAGACCCAGGTGACTCTCGGCTGCGGATAGACTTTTACGGGGTGGCATGCTTTCAGTTTTCGTGGGCTGGGTGTTCGGTCCTGCTGGACCCCTTTTTTAGCCGCCACCCCGCAAGAAAATCCCTTTTTGGCAAAATTGGGCCCGACCCAAAACAAGTAGACCCCTACCTCGACCGCCTCAAAACCGTCGACACCGTGTTGGTGGGCCACGGTCATTTTGACCATATGTTGGACCTGCCTTACCTCGCGACCCGACTCGCACCAAACCCAATGGTGCTCGCTAGTCGAACCCTTCAGCACAGCCTCGCACCTTTGGGCCTTCCCTTGCGATGGAAAATCGCAAACCCCATCGCCGCCACACCAGAGACCCCAGGGATATGGGTATACAACCCAAGCCGAACCCTCAGGTTTATGCCCATCGTGTCCAGTCACGCCAAGCATCTCGGGCCTTTTCACCTTTATAATCGGCAACTTCACCAAGACCGAAAATCCCCGCCCATCCGAGCGTCCCACCACCAAGAGGGCCAGCCCTACGCCTTCTTGATGGACACCCTCCGCAAAGACAACTCCATTGCCCACCGAATTTACATCCAAACCTCAACCGCTGGTTACCCATCGGGCACCTTTCCCCGCGCCCTTTTGAAAAACCGAGGCGTAGATGTGGCGGTGGTTTCAATGGATACCTGCAAAGCTGTGGCTCGGTCTAAACCCTCGATTCTGGACTTTGTGGACCCAAATGAGGTCTTTTTCGGCCACTGGGACAACTTTTTCAAGATCAAATCCGACACCCCGCATGAGGTTCCCAAAAGCAATCTCAACAAGTTGTACAAGTATTATCAGGGCGCCAACGACCGAATTTATCGCTTTCCGGCCATGGACTCTACCCACTTCATTCAGAGCAAATCGTCGTGAGCGTGGTTTTACCAGACAAATGTCGCGTGGTGGCTGCCCTGCTCGAACAGGTCGAGGCGGAGCTCGCTGGTGTCGAGGCGATGGCCGAGGCTACACGCAACGAGGCCACCAGCTCTGAAACCAAGTCCGAAGGTAAATACGATACCCGAGCCACTGAGGCGTCCTATCTCGCCAGAGGACAAGCCTGGCGAATCCTCGCCCTCAGAAGGTTTTCGGCCTGGCTTGCATCAGACGGCGCCACCCGGACACTCGAAGAACCCATGGTTCAGGTGGGTGCCCTCGTCCATATTTTTGGAGATCGAACAGAAATCGTCTACATCGCGCCTGTTGGAGGTGGAAAGGCGACAATTGACGGCCTGGTGGTCAGCGCCATCTCACCATCCTCACCGTTAGGCAAAGCGATGGTCGAGTTGGAGGTGGGCGATGCCTTCGAAGTGGATAGTCCCCGGGGACTGATCACCTTCGAGGTGTCAGCGATCGCCTAAACCGAGGAGCAAACCATGCTGATTCGCGCCACTGACATCGAAGTCTCCTTCGCCACCCACCTGGTTTTACGTGGGGCAGACATTTCCGTCAGCAAAGGCGAGTGTGTCGCCCTTATCGGCAATAACGGCTCAGGAAAGTCCACCTTGCTTCGGGTTTTGGCCGGCGACCTTTCCCCCAATCACGGCACAGTCGAACGCCACGCCCCAGCCGGTATGCTCGAACAGAATCCGACTTTGCCGGGCGAGACCATTCGCGACTCCCTCGAAGAGGCCCAGGCTTGGCATCAGCAGCTGATCGACAACTACCAAACAGCGATCGAAAGCGGAGATATGGACCGCGCTGGCACCATTCAAGATCGCCTCGATGATGTGGGCTGGGAGCTGAGCCACCAAGTCGCATCCATCGCTGACCGCCTGGGTGCCCCACCTTTGGATACACCGATTTCCGTTCTTTCTGGCGGCCAAAAACGACGGGTGGCCCTCGGCAGAGCCCTGCTAAAAACACCGGAACTGCTTCTGCTTGACGAGCCGACAAACCACCTCGACTCAGAGGCGATCGAGTGGTTGCAGAGCTTTTTGCAAGGCTACCGGGGCGGCGTCATTTTGGTCACTCACGACAGATACCTGCTCGAGGCTGTGGCCGACCGCATCGTGGAGGTCGAGGACGGCCAGACCATTTCATACAAGGGAAGCTACGCAGACTATTTGCTCGCAAGGGCCGAACGTCGCTCTCGACAAGAAAAAACCGAGCTAAGCCGCGTTGCAACCTTGGCCAGGGAAGCCGCCTGGGCATCGAGAAGCCCCGCCGCCCGAAGCACCAAACAAAGGGCTCGACTTAAACGGCTTGAAGTGCTCGAGGACGAACGTCCACTGCTGCGAGAGTCCAGCTTTGATCTGGACTTGCGGACCGGATTTAAGGGCGGTGCTGCGATGATCGAGTTTGCCCACGTGGACGGTGGCTACGGAGATAATGTACTCATCAAGGCCCTCACCACCGGCATCAAAGCCAAGTCCGTGGTGGGTATTTTAGGGCAGAATGGTGTCGGAAAATCAACCTTATTCAAGCTGATAAACCGGGACATCATGCCACTTGATGGCGCGATTTACCGCGCCCCTCGGGTGAAACTTGCGGTGATCGACCAAAGCCGGTCTGGCCTGGATGACACCGACACCCTCTTTGATGCAGCCGGCGGCGGAAACTCCCATGTGACCGTCGGAGATCACTCCGTTCATGTCGCGAGCTTTCTACGACGCTTTTTGTTTCGGGCAGACCAACACGCACAAAAAGTGGCCTCGCTCTCTGGCGGAGAACGCATGAGGCTTTTGCTCGCAAAACTGATGCTTTCCGGGGCGAACGTCATCTTGCTCGATGAGCCCACAAACGACCTCGACTTGATGACCCTGCGCATCCTGGAAGAAGCGTTGATTTCATTTGATGGTGCGAGCTTGGTCATCAGCCACGACCGCGCCCTTTTAGACCGTACATGCACGACCGTTCTCAGCTTTGAGGCCGATGGAAATGTCGTCAGCTACGCTTCGCGGCTTCAAGCCGTAAACGCCGCTGACAAGGCCAAAGCAAGTGCATCACCAAAGTCGTCATCCAACAAAAAGACAAAGAAATCTCCGCCAAAACCCCAAGCCCCTAAACTCAGCCATAGCGAAAGAAAACTCCTCGCGAAATTGCCTGCAAAACTCGAAGCCCTTGAGGCCGATAGGGACAAACTCGGTGAGCGTTTAGCCGACCCTAAAATTTACCAAGCTCCAGACGGAGAGGCCGCAAAACTGGGCCTCCAACTCAAAGGCGTCGAGGATGCGATCGCTCAGGCTTATGCCGAATGGGAAGCCCTAGAGCGGCGGGCCTAATGGTCTGACACATAGAGCGGATAGTTGTCGCTCAAACCGAAGCCAATCGGCAAAGTCCCAAAGGTGATGCCGGTAACGAAACCGGCGGTCCCTGAGGCCCAAACAAAGTGGCCCACCTGTACATCACCTAAAGAAAGTACACCCGGATAAATATTGGTCCGAAGCGCGGGGTCGTAGCCAGAGTCCACCTTGATGGAGGCCAATAACGAACCATTTCGTTCCCAAAACACGGCGCCCACCACATTGCCACGGGTGCCGCTCGGCACATACATTCGCGTCCCGTTTCGATACACAGGCATGAGTTGTATTTTTCGGTAACCCGAGGCCACAGTCCATGTGTCGCCGCCTTTGGTGTCGAAACTCAGGCCAAACAAGCCTTCGGTACCCCCGTAAAGGAACAAACGCACACCATCGATAAGCCCAGGGTCGATTCGAATGCTGTAGTTTTCTGCTGCGTTGTAGATACCGAGTTCGTTGAGCACCAAAGCCGGCTGGCCAGGCCAAAATTCTATCTGTACCGTGGTGCTGAAAAATTGGGCGACCGGGTCGAAGCTAAACAGCAACAGCCCCATGGGATTAAAAAAGTAAAAGTCGGCAATGGGATCGGGGTTTCCGCCCACATAAGCATTGTTTTCGACGGTCTCATTCAACATCGCGCCGGTCAACATTGTGCCGATTGACCACAAGGCTGGAAAGTTGAAACCCTCCCGGTCATACCATTCGGTCATCTTGCGCGAGACCATACCTTGGCCCAACAAATGAAGCGTATAGTTGGGCATCCACTGAGTGTATTCCGGGTTTCCAGGGTCTTTGTACGGAAACACCTCGTGAGCGAAAAACTCTCCGAAGCCACCATAGCGATCGATGGTATCTGCGGGGTGGCCAAGATTCCATAGGGTGTTGCCGAGGCCGGTCTGAAAGTCGATCTCATGGAAGGAGTTTGGATAAGAGTTGGACCGGGTAATATCGAAACCCAGGTTCAGAATATTCGAGGCTGGATTGAAGATGGCGTCGGTGCCGAAGTCTTGGTCGCGCAGAAAATAATACTGCCCGCCGTCGGCTTGAGCCGGGGCTGTGCCGAACACAGATATAGCCCCAACACATAGCAATTTACTGAACGACTGATGCACCGATGGGGCCTCAGTAAT
>DBIS01000312.1 GCA_002296975.1 Deltaproteobacteria bacterium UBA796
CACCCGCCCCAGCTGCGACTTTTGAAAAGCTCGCCCCCCCATGTGAGAGGTAGACATAAGAGAGGTTGGCCTCCATATCTTCCACATTTTTGTAGCTCAAAATGCTCGGAAAACCTCCGCCGATCACCTCTGCAATCTCTGGGTTGTAAGCATGGAGTTGGGGATTGCCATCGCCGAATGGGTTCTCGGCCAACGCGAAAACAAGCGTGTCATTGGAGGCCATAGCGATGATGTCCTCCTCCGCGAGGTAGCTCGCGCTATCTGCAACCTTGACGCCCGAGGACCCAAACTCGAACCAAGCGATTTCTCCGCCAGCACAGCCGGCCCAAAACCGCTTGTCGGTACCCGGTGCGGCAGTAATCCCGCCCACACCGGCACAAGGGTTGGCTGTTTTTAGGTCCCATGTCGCCATATCGACCACAAACACCGAGCCGCCACTGCCCAATACCGCGACTGTGCTTCCATCGTTGGACACCACAACATCGAGCACTTGGGCACCGACCGCCAAAGCATCAACCGAACGTGTCGGAAGTGCACTCGCGATACCCATCAACGCGAGCCACATCACTATAGATAGCCCTCAGACCATAAGGCGGCCGCAATCGCCACCGCGTTCGTGCTCGCCCCCACCCTGAGATTATCGGCACTAAACCATAGGTGAAGACGGTGAGGGTCGGGATCAATCCGAATTCGACCGACATAAATGGCGCTATCGCCGGCCACCCGCCTGGGACCCGGCACGGGGTCGCCCACCCGAACGCCAACGGTCTCACTCAGCAATGCTCGGACCGCCTGGACGTTTACCGCATGGTCAAACTCAATCACCAAATCACCTGCAACCCCTGCAAACAACGGCACCAGGACAACGGACATCAACGCCTGTTCTGGCTGCCAACCCAAGACGTCAGCCAGCTCAATCGCCACCCGGCGCTCTGTGGTGGTCCATCCTTCGACCAAATCTCCCAGTTGAGACATGATATCAAAAGCGAGCCCATTGCTAAACACCGACCGTGGCGGGGTCTGGCCATTGAACAAGGAGACCACCTGGCTCGACAGCTCATCGGCGCCCGCTTTTCCGGCGCTGCTTGCTGACAACATCAAGGTGCCCCGAACCGACACTGCACCGCGATCGGCCAAGCTGGAAAG
Source organism: Deltaproteobacteria bacterium UBA796 (assembly GCA_002296975.1). GTDB lineage: Bacteria > Myxococcota_A > UBA796 > UBA796 > UBA796 > UBA796. The sequence goes on from DBIS01000312.1 coordinate 1,147, forward strand.
GATTGTGGACACGATGACTGCGGGGGCACTGGGCGAACACACGACACGGGTGTCCGGAAAATCAGCAATGGGATCTAGTCCAACACTCGCTACCATCAGCCGAGACTTGTCCCCCATCGTGGCACCAATGTCGACCACCGGAACATCCAACTCTTGGAGCACAGGGACCACCTTGCGACACACGGATGCAGGTGCAGCCAAAAACACCAAGTCGATGCCCTCAAAAACCGCGCCGACCCCATCATCGCTGGGTAAAGCCCGAACCCGATGAGACCGTCCACAGACCTCGATGACCTCCCCATTCGAGCGCGCTGATGCGAACAAACGAAAAGACGCCACCGCCAAGGTTGTGCGCTCCAAAACGCTCAACAGATCACGACCGACAGCACCCGTGGCACCAACAATCGCTACATTTATACCTTCATTTTGTCCCATTTCCCTGATCATCCTTTTGCATGAACCAAGCGCTTAGCACCTGACTTTTTGGCGTCTGCATCCCGTAAATATGTAAGCGCGACCTCTTGAGGTTCCACCGCATCAGCCATACGCTCTAAACCTAACTTGGCCACCGCCAGAGCCGCTGACCGTGCTGGACAGGGCGCGACAACACCACCCGCAAGGGTGATCGCTTCGGCGTAGACGACCGCACCCTCACCGACTGCGACAAAGCCAGGCTTGGGCATAACCTGGCTAATTTCAACATCTTGTGCAGTCCCGAGGGCCGTCACTTTTGAGGCTTGAGTGTCGAAACATTGCGCATACACCCGGCCTTTGCGCGCATCGAGTAAAGAAAGCACAACAGGCGCCTTCACCAGGAGTGCTCGGGCCTCCAAACTTGAGACGCACACCACCTTTAGGCCGCGAGAAACCGCAAACCCAAGAGCGGTAGCAACGCCGACGCGGAGCCCAGTGAAGGCACCAGGCCCGACACTGACAGCCACCAAATCTATGGCACCAACCTCGTCCAACAGGGCAGCGATGGCCGGTATCAACACTGCATCGGCCCCCCTAATCACCCGCTGGTCCCACTCGCGCTCATGACCAGGCCCGATCACAGCGGCCCCAACAACCGGTGAGGCGGTGTCTATTCCCAGGACAACACTCACTCGAAAAGCCGTCGCAAATCGAAGAAGAGAACGCTCATCATCAACAAGACCAGAAACAGGACGCCGATCTGCTGTGCGCGCTCTCGAATGGCCAAAGATAGTGGCCGCCCTCGGAGCCCTTCAATGGCGTAAAATAAAAACTGACCACCATCTAAAACGGGCACAGGCAACAGGTTGATGATGCCCAGCGAAATGGACAGCATGCCCATCAAGCGTGCCCAAACAAAGAGCCCCTGCTCTGCAGCGCTGGACGCCTGACGCACCATCTCAACAGGACCACCCAGGCTCTTTTGCACTGCTGCAGCACCGGTCAAAAGCTTGCCGATTTGCTCGAGCACATAGCCACTAAGGCGGGTGGTTTCGTCCAACGCCCGACCAAACGCATCACCAAAACTGTAATAAACCCGTGTTTTAGGACCGTCACTCAGCCTTCCCATGCGCATGACACCGAGCACTGGCCGATAATAGTACCGACCCAATGCGTCGGTGTCTCGAATGACCGTGGGCGTCAACGCAAACTTGATGCGCTCGCCCTCTCGAATCAACTCCACATCCAAAGCCCGCGCTGTGGCCGAGTCGCCCGTACCATCCATGGTCGAACGCACCCCGTCGATCACATCGCCCCAGCCCCGGACAAGCTTTCCATCCAGACTCAAAAAACGGTCGCCCTCCCGAAACCCTGCACGATGGGCCGGAGACTCAGGCCGAGCAGCCTTTGGCTTGCACCCCGCAAAAATATCCGTGCTGTCTTTGCTGAGTGTCTCGCCGACACCGCCCACAAAGATGGTGGTCGGGCTCAAGCCCCATCGGCCGGTGGCCAACTCGGCCAGCGCAGGCTCTTGCGTGGCCCAACTTTGGTTTCGATTGAGAAGGACCT
>DBIS01000066.1 GCA_002296975.1 Deltaproteobacteria bacterium UBA796
GCCGAAGTCTTGGTCGCGCAGAAAATAATACTGCCCGCCGTCGGCTTGAGCCGGGGCTGTGCCGAACACAGATATAGCCCCAACACATAGCAATTTACTGAACGACTGATGCACCGATGGGGCCTCAGTAATGAAGCGGAATCAGCCGTTCCACTTCCTCAACGATCCGGTCGAGGACTTCTTCACCCTCAGCTCGCAGCACCGTGGCCACCATCAACATTTGCCGGCGCATGCCACCCTTCACATTGCCCTTGGTCTTAAGCCGCTTGGCCTCATCGACCGCGACGCGCACCTCATCGGACAGGTCCAACTCACCGTAATTAGCCGCCCGAAGTTTTACCAAACCCTTGGCGAGCGCGACGATGCGCTTGTTGGTGTTGTTTTGATCGGACCAACTCGAGCGAGGGGTAAAATGGAACTCACCCTCGCCTTCGGGGTCTTCGTCGTCACGGCTCCATTGGAACTTCTTTCGGGCCATCGGGTCCACCTTCAAGGATATCATAGCCTTAATTGGAAACCCTACCCACAGCCACGGCGGTACCCTTAGCAGGGCGGGTACACGGTGGGCCGGCCCATCGCGGGCTAAGTCTTGGACCTCAAACTGACCGCGAGCCCAGCGGATACCACGATGAAGCCGCCAACCCACACATGAACACTTGGCCATCCGCCAAAAAACAACACATCAAAGGCTATCCCCCATACTGGGCCAATAAAGCGTACTGCAGCCACCCGGCTCGCCGTGTCCAACGAATAAGCTTTGGTGATCAAAAGCTGGCCTGCTGCCGTGAACACCCCAACCCCCACCAGCGGTGGCCACATGGCCGATGAGGGAACGGTGAGTGACCCATCTTGGGCGAGGGACAAAAAAATGGCCGCTGAGCACACTGCGATCTGCATCCAAAATACGATTGCCCCAGCATTTTCGTCTTTTAGTCCGCGCAAGGCAATATGCGCTCCGGCAGACAACACACTCGCAGCGAGCGCCCACAAGCCCCAAATATTTCCGGTCGACAACTTGGGTGCAATCAAGATGAACGTGCCAACCAAACCGAGGGCCAGCAACATCCAGGTACGGGCCTGGGGCCGTTCGGCACGACCCAAAAAAACGGGTGCTCCCAAGGCGATGAGGACCGGCTGAAGCTTGGTAATGAGGTTGGTGTCGGCAAGCGCCAATCCCTTTAGCGCGGTGAAAAAACACAACATGGCAGCAAAGCCCAATGTGACCCTAAGGGCAAAAACTGCCTTCTTTTGTACATGAAGCGAAGCGCTGCGGACGAACCACCAAGCGAATGGGATGGCCACCACCGACCGCCACACCACAATATCGAGTACGCCCAACTCTACCCGCGCCATTTTGACCATGGCCGAGTTGGCCGTCAGCACCAAGGTGGCGACGACCATCAGCAAGGGACCGCTGTTCATGGGAAGCCCTTCGCTCTAGGCCCTAAAAAGGAGCGAAACTGCCGCCATTTTCGTCGCATGATGCCAGAGCCTGGTCGGCCGAAATACCACTGTAAAAGTACATCACGTAGCTGGCTGCCTCCACAGGATTACCCGCGTCGTCCCGACCAAACAAATCGGAACACACCGATACGGCTCCGTCTGGGCAGCCCTCAGCAAGATAAACCATGGCAGCACCACCGTTCTCGACGGAGTAATCAGAGCTGGCCTGACAAGATGCCTCTTCTTGCCCCGCCCAAGCAGGACCGGTGAAGGCATTGCATGCGACGGATTCTTGGTAGCAACCTGGGGCGTCGCTGACGCCATCGTCGCTGACGCCATCGTCGATGTCTTCTTCGCCGGTATCGACCAAAGCTGCCCCCGAGTCGTCAACCGTCGGCGCCTTGTCCCCACATGCTGAAACTGTGAAAGCAAAAGCAGAAATAATAAAAAATCGGGTCATGGTCACTCCTCAAAAATGGTTCCTAGACCACCGCATAAGAACTCCAGGCCAGAGGTGCCACTAAAGCCACGCCAGGCTACACCCGTTCAGCAATCCTATGTTTATAAAGGCCGAAAATGTACAGCGCTCGCCAATTATGCTCCGCCATCCTTATTTTCGCCACAGGCCTTTATAGCCCGACCGCCGACGCCATCGTTGCGGCCTTTGTCAGTGACACATCCGCCTCTCCGGGTACCGAGGCCAGTATCCAAATCGAGGTGGCCACCCACGAGATTCTCACGGACTTCACATTGGAGCTCGTTTACGACAACAGCCTTGTGTCGGTGTCATCGGTCACAGCGGGTACCCTGCTAGACGGCTGGGGAGATGCCGGTTTGGTTTGGACCGACGATGCAGACGCGGGTACCCTCACGCTCATCGGAGCCGCACACGACATGCCCCCCGTCAGTTGGACCACCGGAAACATGGTTGACATTGTGTTCAACGTCGACGGTGATGCACCTTTTGACGCTGTGAGCCCCCTCAGCCTGGATATCGCGGCATTTTTTGGACCCGACGGTACTGAGCACATGTCCTTCCAGGAAAATGGCTCAATCACCATCACCGACCCCGACGCGCCACCACCTCCAGAGCCCCTCAGCCTTCACTTGCAAGTGCCCGATATCACCGTGGTGCCAGGTGAGGATGTCCTGATAGACGTCATCCTCGTGGCCGATGCGCCCACCATCGCGGTCGCCTTCACCTTGTGGGTTGATGATTCGGTCTTTAGCGTGGACACCACACGCGATGTGGTGGTGACCGAGTTGGCATCACCCGCAGCCGCCTCATCTATAGCCATCTCCCCCGCACAACATGCCTATGCAATGGGCACCACGGTAGACGGTCCATACATGGAACCTGTCGATGGGGTGGTTTTGCAACTTCCCTACACCGTGTCTTCTAGTGCAGAGCCCGGGCTGCGCTCATTAATGCTGGCCGCCACCGACGGCTTCGTCATGCTCGATGGCATGGTCACCAATGTCGAGGTCGAGAGCACCTCGGGCATCGTCACCATCGTTGCACTTGAGTCAGACGACACCGGCATGGAAGAAGACACCGGCATGGAAGAAGACACCGGCATGGCCGAAGACACCGGCGACGACGACCCAGTTGACGACGCCGACGGCCCAGACCCTATTTCTGGTACCGAGAGCACAACCACAGAAAAAAATGCTGGCTGTGGCTGTGCGATGGTCGGGTCCGAATCAAGCTTTTGGTGGGCCTTGATCCCAGGGATCGCCATCGCGGTCCGAAGGCGCTCCAGCCGCACCTAGGTACCCGCCTAGGCCACAGCCCGCGCAGACTGCTCCACGGCTACCTCTTTTCGCAAGTACTTCGCCAACTCACGCATGCCGTCGACCCCGACTTGCTCGCCAAAGACACCGCTGTAATTCGTGGTTCCGTTAATATCATAGGTGTAACGCCGACCATCTTCGTCCTCGATAAACTCGATGCCCGCTAAATCGATACCCTCGCCTTTGCACATCTGAATATATTTAAGCACCAGGGGGTCATCAGCCGCTAACGGAGAACGGGCAAATTTACTGGCTGGACCCTCGGCCGGGCACACATCTGGCCCCCCGCCATCACCTATCTGGCAAGCATCAGAGGGGCAGAGCTCAAAGCCATCAGCGGTGTTGGACTGCATGGCGAGCACAAAATCGCCGCCCACAATCTCGACCCGGGTGATGAAGGGCTGTGGTGACTCAATATACTGCTGTAAAATCACCTTCCCACCCGGTCCTGGGTCAAACTTGGGGTCGTCGAGCCATAGTTCAAGCGAATCCACCCCCTCAAAAAGTCGGATACCCAAGCCCTTTCCACCTTGGTTGTGTTTGGTGATAAACGGACCGTCGAACGTTCGTGCTGCTTTCAAAATCGATGATTTACCCAGGGCCAATACAGTACGCGGTGTGTCGATTCCCCACTTGGTCAACACCAGGTCTTGGCGAAGCTTGCTAACCTCCAGCTCAAACGCACCCAGCCCATTGATGACCCGACGCCCATGGGCCTCAAGCCAATACAACACCTCACGACCAAGCTCTATGGTGGCCGAATGGCCACGGGTGTGGGACGAAGGGCTAATGCGGTTGATCCAAATGCCCTCAGCTGGCGATTGAAGCGGGTCGATGACACCCTCAACCAAGGCGATGGTGCGGACATCGGTAAAGCCCTCGGCGGCCAGGCCCTCCAACAAAGGCGGTAGCCACGCCGGGTTCTCATATAAAACGTGAACAGGGGGAAGTGTGGACATGTGTACTCTCCATGCCCCGATATTTCAAACGCCCCAAAACCAATTGAGCCGCCCGAATAACGGGGCGGCTCGTGGGTTTAGACGTTCAAGTCTTCGCTCAGCCAGCCCCGTACGCACAACAACACAGACAACATGTGACTGCGAGTTTGACGTTCTGGGATGACCACTTGGAAGACATGCCGGCATGGTAGGTCGGCGAGCACATGCTGGCAAGGGTTTTTTGTGTGACCCAATGGCTGAGCGTGTAGCAATACGCATCGGCCTTAGGCGATACCCACGATCTCGCCATCCACCACATCGATCAACTCGGCTTGCGGCTTTGCTGGGAAAACCCGCATGCGCATGATGTCACCCGGCCACACCACCCAAAAACCCC
>DBIS01000340.1:0-3064 GCA_002296975.1 Deltaproteobacteria bacterium UBA796
GCGGTGGGCTCGTTGATGATCCGCTTCACCTCAAGGCCAGCAATCTTTCCCGCATCTTTGGTGGCCTGGCGTTGGGCGTCGTTGAAGTAGGCAGGGACGGTAATGACCGCCTCAGTGACCTCTTGACCCAAGTAGCGCTCGGCCTCGCGTTTAAGCTTCTGGAGCACCATCGCGGATATCTCGGGGGCACTATACAGTTTGTCGTCAATCTTGACGCGCGGCTGGCCATTATCGCCACGCACAACCTCGTAGGTGGTGTGCTTGGATTCGGCTGCGCACTCATCGAACTTTTGACCCATGTAGCGTTTGATGGACGAAACGGTCTTTTCAGGGTTGGTGATCGCTTGGCGTTTGGCGACTGCACCCACAAGGCGCTCTCCATCCTTTCCGAAGCCCACCACAGAAGGCGTGGTCCGGTTCCCTTCTTCGTTGACGATGACGGTGGGCTTGTCGCCCTCCATGATGGCAACAACCGAGTTGGTTGTACCGAGGTCGATTCCAATGATTTTACCCATAACATTCTCCAACAACCCAGTCGGGTCGCGTATTATTCCGTTTAAACCTGGCATATTCGTAAAACCTGCCCCAAGCAGGCCCTCAAACTCCCGGCAAACTAATCCCTCAGATAAATGCGGCAACCCGGGGCTTGCACTTCAATTTGACCAACAGAGAATCAAACAGTGTGCCGACCGTGACAGAGATGTCGCGTTCTGAGCGATACGTGCAACCCTAGGCACAGCTAAGCACCTAGAATTGCGTCACTACGACACTTGGCATGGTCATTGCATTCCCTGCTGGTAGACATCAATTCCTGTTTTTAAACCCTTGACGTCCGTGCCCGACCAAAAGAGGCAGAAAGAAATGTCGGCGAAGATTGAGAGATTTCCTCCCAATCCCGCTAAAAATTCACCGCTCAGGATTTCCACCCTGGGCGGTGTTTGTTTATGGCTGCTGCTTGACAGACCTGTAAACCAAGGTATTCCGTGGCCGAAGTCGTCCGTGGGGGGCGCTCTATTATTCAGGAATCAAAGACTCGCGCCGCGTGTCTGAGCCCCACACTTCATCCCGATTCCACCTTTTAACCAAACGAGACCACCATGAACTTTCGCCCTCTGTACGATCGTGTGCTTGTAAAGCGCGTCGAAGCCGAATCAAAAACCCCAGGCGGACTCATCGTCCCCGACTCCGCCAAAGAGAAGCCTCGCGAAGCCAAGGTCATCGCTGTCGGCAGTGGTCGCTCAAATGCTGACGGTTCGACTCGGGCAGTATCGGTCAATGTGGGCGATGTGATTTTGTTTGGAAAATTCACCGGTGACGAGATCAAATTGGACGGCGTGGAGCACACCATTCTCCGCGAAGAAGACATCTTAGCCGTCGTCGAAGCCTAAACCCCTAAACCTTATTCTTGAATCAACGCGCTACCCAGGAGAAATCATGGCCGCTAAAGAAATCAACTTTCGTGAAGACGCATGGGCCGAAATGCTCAAAGGTGTCAACATCCTCGCCACCACCGTTAAGGTGACCCTCGGCCCCAAAGGTCGCAACGTGGTCCTTCAAAAGAGCTTCGGCGCACCTGTTGTGACCAAAGACGGCGTCACCGTCGCCAAAGAAATCGAGCTCCCCAACAAGTTCCAAAACATTGGCGCTCAGATGGTCAAAGAGGTCGCATCCAAGACTTCTGATGTGGCCGGCGACGGGACAACCACCGCCACTGTGCTCGCCGAGGCTATTTACAGCCATGGCTCCAAGATGGTCGCTGCCGGCGCCAACCCAATGGACCTCAAGCGGGGTATCGACGCAAGCGTCGCCGCCATGCTTGATGCCCTTTCCGAGTTGTCCCGCGACACCAAAGACGCTGCGGAAATCGCAACCGTCGGTACGATCAGCGCCAATGGCGACGAAGAGATCGGAGCAATTCTCTCCGAGGCGATGGGCAAAATCGGCATGGACGGCGTCATCACGGTCGAAGAGGCCAATGGCCTTAAAACCGAGCTTGAAATCGTCGAAGGCATGCAGTTCGACCGCGGCTACCTGAGCCCCTACTTCATCTCGGACGCAGACCGGATGGAAGCGGTGCTTGAAGACGCTTACGTTCTCGTTCACGAAAAGAAGATCTCCAACATGAAGGATCTCCTTCCAATCCTCGACATGGTGCACCAGGCTACCAAGCCACTGCTCATCTTGGCTGAGGACATCGATGGTGACGCCTTGGCGACCTTGGTCGTCAACAAGCTTCGTGGCAACATGAACGTGGTGGCCGTCAAGGCTCCCGGCTTCGGCGACCGTCGCAAGGCCATGCTCGAAGACATCGCAATCCTTACGGGCGGCAAGGCCATCATGGGTGACTTGGGCATCAAGCTCGATTCATTGACCCTCGATGACCTTGGCAAGGCACGGCGCATCGTGGTGACCAAAGACAACACCACCATGGTCGATGGCAATGGCGCGACAGACGATGTTCGGGCACGGGTGGGTCAAATCCGTAGCCAAATCGCCAACACCACCTCCGATTACGATCGCGAGAAGCTTCAAGAGCGTCTCGCCAAGTTGATCGGCGGTGTGGCCATCATCCATGTGGGAGCGGCCACCGAGATCGAAATGAAAGAAAAGAAGGCACGGGTAGAAGACGCCCTCAACGCCACCCGCGCAGCCGTAGAGGAAGGCGTGGTTCCTGGTGGTGGTGTGGCCCTCATCCGTGCCATGAGTGTTCTCGATACCCTCGAGCTCAACGGTGATGAGGCCTTTGGCATCAAAATCGTTCGGGATGCCATTCAAGCACCACTGATGGCCATCGCCAACAACGCAGGCATCGACGGCACATTGGTCGTCGACAAGGTCAAGAATGGTGAGGGAGCCTTCGGCTTCAACGCAGCCACCGAGACCTATGGCGATATGTTTGAGATGGGCGTCATCGACCCCACCAAGGTTGTGCGTACCGCACTCCGCAATGCAGCCTCTGTGGCCAGCTTGCTCCTCACCACCGAGGCGATCATCGCCAACAAACCCGAAAAGGCCGCACCTGCTGGTGGCGGTATGGGCGGCGGCGGCGGCATGGGCGGCATGG
>DBIS01000340.1:3425-10865 GCA_002296975.1 Deltaproteobacteria bacterium UBA796
GGGCGGCATGGGCGGCATGGGAATGTAGCCAACGCACCCAGCGTTTTAACTTACAGCGCCCGTCCCGAGTTTTCGGGGCGGGCGCTGTTGCATTTTGGTCCCCCAACCCAGCCTCGCCGGCCCGGTTAAGCCCCAAGGCGGAGGCCGCTGTGAACATCCCCCCCCCCAACAACCTTTTGGCCCGCATCATCGCCGCGATGTTGAGCGGCGGATGCCTAATGGTCGTCGCCCCACCGGCCAACCTGTGGTGGCTCCACTGGTTCAGTTGGGTTCCATTGTTGTGGGCGCTGTACCCTGGCGGGGTCAAAAGCAACTTCAAGCTCGGCTATCTTGCCGGCTGGTTCGGAATGTGTTGCATCTTTTTTTGGATTGTCGAGACTGTTCAACGCTTTTCGAGCCTCAACCTCCCACTTTCTTATCTAATCCTCGCCCTTTTCTCGAGCGCATTTGGGCTGTATTACGCCGTCACATGGGGCACAGCGATGTGGCTCCGAAAGCATTTTGGATACAAATGGGTCTTCTTGACCCCCGCGGTCCACGTGGCCATGGAAAACCTCAGCCCAGCCCTTTTTCCATATTACGAAGGTGTGACCCAATACCGCGTGCCAGCAATGTTCCAGTTGGCGAGCGTCACGGGTTCTATGGGGTTGACCTACCTGCTTTTTTGGGTCAACTGCGTCACCGCTGAAGGTCTATTTCGACGGATGGAAGGACGACGACAACCCCTCAAACTCTACGGCACGGTGATCGCAGTGATCAGCGCCAACCTTGGCTTCGGCACCCTTCGCCACCAGGCCGTCGAAGCCCAACTGAACAACGCCCAGACCATTCAAACCGCAATCCTCCAGCAAAACACCACGATGGAAGCGCGGATGAAAGAGGATGCGTACGACGAGTTGGATTCGTGGGTCAGCCGCACCCAAAGCATCGTGGACCTAAAACCAGACCTGGTGGTTTGGCCCGAAGGCTCCATGCATTTCAACCCCGCCTCAGAGCGGGCATACCGAAAGCTCGGCGACCGCTCACCGAAGGAATACCTGGAAAATATCGCGGGTGAAGGAAACTTCCACCTTCTCCTGGGTGGCGGCACCCAAGAGCGTGGCCGAGGCACCGACGGAAAGCGATGGAGAAAGTCCTACAACTCAGCGTATAGCTTCCTCAGAACCGGAGAACTCGGTGCCCGGTACGACAAAATGGTGCCCCTCCCCTTCGGAGAATACATCCCGCTTTCAGACACCTTCCCTTGGCTCCGCGGCATAGTTCAGGGGCCGGGAGACTTCAGGAAAGGAAAGACGCCCACCGCCTTCGAGGCCACAGACTCAGCCGGCGACACATATACCTACTCCGTGCCCATCTGCTATGAAGGCATCCTCAGCTCCGCCATGGCCAACTTGGCCGATGTTGACCTGTTCATCAACATCACCAATGATGCCTGGTTTGGCGATTCTGGCTGCCCCCATCAACACGCCATGCTCACTGCAGGACAGGCCGTCCAATGGGGTAGACCGCTGTTGCGCATAGCCTACACCGGCATCTCTTGGGTGGTCGAACCCCATGGCGACATCCTTTACGAAACAGATCTATTCAGCGAAGTGGCCATCGTTAAGCCCATCCGCCTGCACAGCATCAATACCCTTTACAGACAGGGGGGCTGGCTGTTCCCTTATCTGTGTTCCGCCCTCTCTTTATGGGCACTCCTGGTCGGTCGCCGACGGGAGCGCGCCCTTACGGAAATCGTATAGATGTGCCAAACTCAGCTTATGCGTGCACTCTTTTTGATCGTGTTCGGCCTTGGCTGCGGTCCCAAATCCCAGCCATGCTCGCCACCAGACCCAAGTGCAGATTTAGACGACAGCATTTTTAGCGTAACGAGCCCCGACGGCGCCCAGATTCTCCTGCAGTTTGATCCCGCAACACAGCCGCCTGTTTCTGGCCCAAGCCCCACCGTGGTCTTCGTCCAAGGAGGATGGAAGTTTAAAGCCCTGCCCTTCAGCCCAACCCACCCCCGCCTAAACCCAGATCTTGGCTTTCACGCCCTGTACCTACAACTCCCTAACGATGCGAGAGGTGCTCAATCGCGTGCAGCGCTGGCCACCGCACTTCTTTACGCAGCAGGCATGCTCGACGAGGGCGGAGATGCCTGTCAGGACGACGAGACCGAGGCACAACCCATTGTGATCGCCGCCTACTCCAATGGCGGGAATCTCGCGTGGAGCACTCTGGCTGACCCTGCACTTCTCCTTCCCCCTATCGCCGGAATCGCCACCTTCGAAACACCACCATCATCCCAGTTCGCGACCCTAGACATGGGCACTCGCGCTCAACAAAATGACCGCTTTCACGATGAGCGCTGCACCGTCACCAGTGCAGAAATCGTATGCGCCATGGACTACACGCCCATTATCGCCGCCGACGGCTCACGATGCACCCAAACCGAAACATGCCTCGGGATCGATGGCAATAACGACGGTATTTTGCAACAGGAGGAGTTTGCGCTGCATACGATCCTCGACCCAAGCTCAGGCCTCCAAGTCCCTTCGATACAAGTCGCGGCGGCCGCACACATTGCCCGCGTGCTGCCACAAGATTTTATGAGCAACGCCCAGACCGCCGATTTCTGGGCTCAGCGCATGGGGCCCGATGTCCTAAAATGGGCCGCAGAGCGCTTTCCAGGCCTGGCAGCGATCGTCACAGGGACCGAAAAGGACCACGCACTGACCGCCCTGAAACGCCCGATTCACCTGACGACCTTCGCCATGGCGCTTCAACAGGCTGGGGTGGCCTGGGTGAGGCTCCACCCTGACGCCGCCTATATGCAGATGCTCCAAGGTGATGTTGCTATTTGGGAAGACAATGGCGCCAACGACGACACCAACCTCAACGATCCTTCCCTCAGCGCTGAGCCAGAAGAGTCGGGCGACCTATACCCCACCGCCTACCTCAATTCAGCGGTCCTTGAACTTCTTGACAGGTCAAGAGTGTTGGACTGGTCGAATGACCTCGATGATCCGCTCGAGATGATTCCTTGACAAAATTCTTTTGCCAAGCGCCTGACTTTGCCCTATTTTAATTGTGGAGGCACCTACAATGCCTCTGGGAAAGACTGTCCCCCCGCCGAGACCACACTCGTAATGTCTTAGCGTCTCCTCCATTTTTTGCGGTGAGGAATCGGATTGGGGGGACTTTTTCTATCCCGCAGCCCTAGTGGGGCAATGGGTCGGGATATGGGCTTATATGTCCCACATGCTCATCACCTTGACCGCCCTCACCTTGAGCGCCTGTACTGACGATGTCGCCATCGAATCGGTGGCCAAAAAAAGCGACAGGGCCTGGGCTTCTGCCCTGGGGGACATCGCTAACCCCTCTGGTTTTCAGCCCGCAAAGCTAAAACAAAACCAAGCAGCCTTAGAGGCATACCTCGGCTGGGCAAGCACACATGGTCAACACACCCAAGGCTGGGGCGAATCCAAAGAGGATAAACGCTTAAGCTATTTGCTTAATGTCCATAATGCGGCGGTCCTTCACAGCCTTTTACGCCATGACTTTCCTGAGCGCCCTGACGATGTCCAGGTCGGACTATATCTTTGGGAAGGGGCGGGCATGCGTTGGGGTACACGGTATTTGGTCGACAACGAATGGACCTCTTTGGCCCATATGGCCTCACACGACACAGTGAATCGGTACATGGAACCTTTGCTCTGGATCGGGCTTTATGACGGTACCCGCAGCGCTCCACCCTTGCGATGGTGGCGAACTGGCAAGCTTCAACCCCAACTTGAGCGCGCCGCACGCCGATTCATCAACTCCGATCGCGGCATGTCCCGCACCGATGACGGCTGGGCGGTCAACCGGCTGTTCATCGCGCACGCAGCGGACTTTGTGGATTGGACACCGGCCTCCAGCCTGTGTGAATGGATGGCGGGCTACGCAAAAGATGAACGCAAAGACTGGCTGCTCGCCCAGGCGAGTGACTGTAAGCTCAGCTCCGCCCCAGCCAACCGCGCCCTCGACCGTGCTCCGCGTAGTGCTGGCTAAAAAAGCTCGAACCGATGACATGTGCCGGGTTAGTTAAGACCGCCAGTCGGAAGGGTTGAATGCACACCAGCAAACCACCATGGTTGAAAGTGCGAGCGCCAGGGGGCGAACGCTATACAGCCATCAAAAAACAAGCCCGCGCCATGGGCCTCCACACCGTCTGCGAAGAGGCGCACTGCCCCAATATCGGTGAATGCTGGAGCGCGGGTACGGCCACCTTCATGGTGATGAGCGATATCTGCACCCGAGGTTGCCGCTTTTGTGCGGTTAACACCAAGCGGATTGGCCCCGCTTTGGATGTAAACGAGCCCACAAAACTTGGGGCGACGATCGCCGCGATGGGCTTGGACTATGTGGTGGTCACATCGGTCAACCGAGATGACCTCGACGACCAAGGTTCGATTCATTTTGCCAGGTGCATCCAATCGATAAAGACCGCCAGCCCAGACACCATGATCGAGGTGCTGATTCCAGACTTCCAAGGACGCACTGACCTTATTCAAAATGTGATCGACGCCGCCCCAAAAGTGATCGCTCATAATATCGAGACGGTCGAACGGCTCACGCCCTCGGTTCGCGACCCCAGGGCCAGCTATGCCCAAAGTTTAGGTGTCCTTCAAGCCATCAAGACCGCCTCTCCAAAAGGGTATACCAAGTCGAGCATCATGCTTGGCTTGGGTGAAAACGAACACGAGGTGATCGCCACCATGGCTGACCTTCGGGCGGTCGGTACGGACTTTCTGACCCTTGGCCAGTACCTTCAACCCAGCACCAAACACCTGAAGGTCGAAGCATTTATTCCCCCGGAAAAATTTGATCACTATCGGGAGTTGGGCGAAGGTCTTGGATTCCGCTACATCGCGTCTGGGCCTTTGGTGCGCAGCTCGTACAAAGCTGGCGAGTTCTTTATCCGCCAGCACATTAAAGCCCAGGCGATAAAGGAACCAGCATGACCGGACATCAAATCATCGCCAAGGTTTTAGCCACACACATGGCAGAAAACGACACGATTCACCTGTTGGGTGAGGCACTGCCATTGAGCGGCGCAGCATCCGCACTGCTGGCCAGCCATCCCGCTCGGTGTCACTTGCTTCCAGCGGCCGATGCGTCGTTGATCGGTGTGGCCATCGGCTTGGTCATGGCGGGGCGCACAGCCGTGGTCGAGTTGAGTGGAGCACAAGCGCTTTGGGGTGCGATGGCACAGATCGGCCAGGAGGCCGCGAGCCTCACAGGAGAGTTTCAAGGGACCCTGGTCATTCGGGTGCCGATCGGCCTCGAAAATAACGACGCACTCCCCATGCTCGAGGGCATCGACCACTTGACCGTAGCGAGTCCCGCAAACCCAGCAGACGCCGGCGCTTTAATGACCGCAGCGCTGAGCCATCGGGGTGTCACTTTATTACTCGAGCCAATCAGCGTGCTGAACCAGTCCGGAGGCAGCGCCGCACAGCCCCGCTTGGGCCATGCTCAAGTTATCGAGGCCGGCGACCAGATCACCATCGCTGCTTGGGGTGGCGGGGTCGCAGCCGCCATAAAGGCCGCACGGACCCTCAGCACAGAAGGAATCTCTGCCGAGGTCGTCGACCTTCGAACCCTGATGCCCTTAGACACCAAAACCCTGAGCGCATCCGTTCACAAGACCGGACGTCTAATTTTGGTAGAAGGCGGCGCCAAGATGTTGCGTGTCGCCACAGAAAGCTGTTTTTTACGCCTTGAGAGTCCGCCATATTTGGCAGAGCCCAAGGCCATCGTGTCCAAGGCCCGTTTGGCCATCCAATACTGAGAGAGGTACAACCAAATGTACGTATTTGAACTTCCAGAGATCGGTGAAGGCGTAGTCGAGGGCGAAATCGTCCAATGGCTCGCTGGCGTCGGCGAATTTGTAGACGTTGACCAGCCCTTATGCGAGGTCATGACCGACAAGGCGAACGTTGAGATCAGCTCGCCCAGAGCGGGTATCGTCAAAGCACTCCACGGCGACCCCGGCGATATCGTCGCGGTGCACACCCCCTTGGTAGACATCGACACAGACGCCGGTCCCGCCCAAGCAAAAGCAGCACCCAAAGCCGCACCCAAACCGGCACCGAAAGCGGAGTCCAAGGCCCCACCGACAGCACCCAGTGCACCGGCCATCCCCAAGGCCGCACCGCCACAAGCTGCAGCCCCAACGACCAGTTCGAAAACCCTCGCCACCCCTGCCGTGCGCGCCTATGCCCGAGACCACAATGTCACTATCGGTGCGGTCGCTGGCTCTGGAAAAGATGGAAGGGTCTCCAAGGCTGACATTGACAATCACCTTCAAGGCGCCATCCGAGCACCCGCAGCGGTCGCCTTCAACGCCGTCGCCTCGCCTGGCTACCCAAGGGCCGATGAGACCGTCAAAATCATCGGTTTACGCAGAAAAATCGCCGAAAAGATGGTCGAATCTTATCGGACCATTCCCCACTTCACCTATGTCGAAGAATTCGATGCCACCCGACTGGTCTCCCTCCGGTCGGCGCTCAAGGGTGCAGCCGCAGAAAAAGGCATCAACCTCTCTTTTCTGCCATTCATCATGAAGGCCTTGGTCCGGGTCTTTAAAGACTTCCCAACTGTGAACGCCAATATGGACGAAAAGGCCTTTGCCTTGAATGTTCGTGGTGAAGTCAACATCGGAATCGCAGTCGACACCCCACAAGGTCTCTATGTTCCGGTCATCAAAAATGTAGAATCCAAAAGCCTGTTGCAACTCGCACACGAGATGGCCGACATCTCTGAGCGAACCCGCGCTGGCACCGCAAAAATCGACGACTTCCGCGGCGGAACCTTCACGGTCACCTCTGTCGGCAATATCGGTGGACGCTTTGCCACACCGATCATCAACCATCCCGAGGTCGCCATCTTGGGCGTGAACCAGATTCACGACCGCCCCATGGTGATCAACGGCGAAATCGTCGCACGAAAGATGATGTACCTGTCGCCCTCCTTCGACCACCGCGTGATCGACGGTGCGGTCGCCGCACGCTTTGTCGCCGCACTTAAGGCGATTCTGGAGAACCCAGAGATTCTATTGGTGGAGGGGCTGTGAACGACACCCTCAAGGCCGCTCAGGCCGAACTCGCTGGGATTTGCCCCCCAGCACTCGCCATTCCACTGGGGCCGCTGGCGCCTGTGGTAGAGGGCGGTTTTGGCGGCATGAAAAAGAGCGACTGGATCGTGACCGGTCCACGGGAACGCATCGGCGCAGTTTTGCGCGGCGCTACAGTCTCCCGTCTTGTCAACGCACACGCCGGCGCGAGACCTTATAAACTCGCCCCATCAACCGTCGCCCCCGGGAATCGTGCGCTGCACGCAGTGGGGCTGGCCCTCGGCTCAAGCAAGCCGGTATTGTGTTTTTTGGGCTCGGCCTCCATGGCCACAGGCGCC
>DBIS01000301.1 GCA_002296975.1 Deltaproteobacteria bacterium UBA796
CTTTTATGGTCCAAAACCCAGTGCGTAGCGCACTAATCCCGGCGGCAGCGCCACCACACCATGTCCCATTTTCACCCCGAACACCCAAATGAATCGAAATGTGTGCCAAGGCCATATTCGGTAGGGTCTTCAAGGGCAGAAGCGGTGGGTAAAGGTCTCGGCATGGACCCGCCACCGCAGCTTCATCGAGCTTTCCGTTTATTTGAGCGGCCACCAGGGCAGCCTCGGACTCGCCGTCGTCACCGGGCTCTCTGCCGACCCCCGCAAAAATGGCGACCTCATCGGAATCATCAACCCAAGCACCCATGGCCCGCCCCGCAGCGGCCAAAGCCAACTGCGATGGCCGCGCCATAAGCTTGATATCTTTTCGCCGCTTTAGCCAGGGTCGAAGGTCTATTCCGCCCACTACCGCAGCAGTTCTGTGGGCCAATGCTGACAGAGCATCTTGCTCCATGACCGCGGAACGCCCTGCGCGGATGGCCGCAGCGGGATCGCTACCCAATGGGGTGCACATGCCCAAACCGGTGACAACAACGGCATCTTTATCAATCATGGCGCGAGATCACCAAGCTGCCATTAGAACCACCAAAGCCGAAAGCATTGGTCATCGCATGCTCTACGCGGCCAGTTCGTGCGACCAAGGCCACGTGGTCGAGCGCACAGCTGGTGTCGGGCCGTTCAAGGTTGATGGTCGGAGGCATGCAGCCCTCACGAATGACCTGAACACACAAGATGGCCTCCACCGCCCCACAGGCCGCGACCAGGTGGCCCATGCTGCTTTTGGTGGAGCTCACAGGTACACCTTGGGCGAATGTACGCGCGATACCTCGGGCCTCGCTGGGGTCATTCATGGGTGTAGAGGTACCATGAGCGTTGATGTAGCCAATGTCTGCGGGCGATAAACCGGCATCGTCGAGTGCAGCGACCATCGACTGGTGTGCCCCACGGCCATCAGGCGGCGAGTCGGTGATCCGGTAAGCGTTGCATGAGCACCCAAACCCAGTGAGTTCCGCCAAGATGCTGGCGCCCCGTGCGACGGCTTGCCCACGCTCCTCCAAGATTAAGATCCCTGCGCCTTCACCCAATACAAAACCATCTCGGTCCTGATCGAAGGGCCGCGAGGCTGCGGCAGGGTCATCATTTCGCTCAGATAGCGCGCCGAGCTTAGAAAAACCTGTAACCATCAGGGCATCGACAAGAACATCCACCCCACCGACGATCATGATGTCGGCGTCGCCCCGTCGAATGCGCAGCAAACCCTCTCCCACCGCCTGGGAAGAACTCGTACACGCGGTGGAAACGGTGCTTTGCGGGCCGGTGGCACCGGCCACTTTGGCGATCATGCGGGTGGGACTGGCTGGGTCCATTCGGCTGATGTCATCTGCGGTGGGCGGGCTCATTCCCAGCAATCGGTCTGCAAGCACACTCAGCGGCGGGCGACCAATCTCACTCCCCATGCACACACCCGTGCGCTCACCCGACACCGGCCCCGATTGCGCGAGGGCCTCGCTGAGGGCAGCCAAGGCCAAACGCATTTTAAGGTCACCCCCATCTTGCGGGTGAACCGGTGGCGGGTCGGCTTGAGCCGCAAACCGGACTGGTAATCCTGTTGGGTCAAAGCGGTCGATCGGCCCAATACCGGATTCGCCGGCACAGACCGCACGCCAGGTATCGGCCACACCGACGCCCAAAGGTGTCACCATTCCCATGCCCGTAATGACGACCCGGCGCTTCATTGGCTTTCCGGGCAATCCGCCCACAACCGCTCCAGATGGGCACGCTCAAGGGCCTCGACCCGCAGCCGGTCGGCCTCGTCCGCAAGTGGGACGGCGTTAAATACAAACACCTGCTCCGCTTGGGCAACCACCTTGCCATTCACCCGCGCCCGAACGGATACCCCGGCCATTTCCTCGCGTAAGGAATCAATCTTGACCGAGAGCAAAACCGTCTCGTCAGGGCGCACAAAACGCCGAAATTTGACACTGTTCATCATGCTCAAGATTGGAAAGGGCCAATCGCCACGGTCTTGCCGGACAGAATATCCAATCAATTTTCCGGCCAACTGAGCGAGCGCTTCCATGAGCAACACCCCCGGCACCACCGGAAACCCCGGAAAGTGATCTTCGAAAAAAGGCTCTTCAGAGGCCCAAGTTTTTAAACCTACAGCACTCACGCCGGGCTTAAGAGCTTCAATCTTATCAATCAATAACCAGCGCATTCGCCCTCCATCTCAAGCTAGCTGAGAACAGAACCACGCTTGTTTTATCACGCCCAGCTACCGGTTGGGCCCGAAGTCAGACCGACGGGCCACCTGGGGTATCTGCCTCATCTGGCACGAAAGACGAGACCGCCGTATACTGAACCCATGAAAATGCTTATCCCGCTGCTGCTTTCAGGTTGTTTCAAGCTCGCCGACGAAATGTCCGTGCTCAACACCACCCTCATCCCTTTTGACAATGAGTTTGTCACTGCCGATGACGCTGTCATTCAGAGCTTCCAAACAGAACTGCTTTGCCCCGACGACAGCCCTGCGACTTTTCATCTGGTTTTCCAACCCAGCGCAACTGAACCAGCGCCGGTGGTCATCCTCTTGCATTCTGGCACCTTCGATTATGTGATGGACCCAGGTGAGGACGGCCCCTTGAGCGGCCAACATTACCACGCCGAGTCAAGGCTGAGCGGCGAGTTCGCCACCCGGAAAGTCTGGGAAACCCTCGGGCTCCAAATCACAGACCTCGACCCCGCTGAGAACAACCTTGGCACCCTCCCCGCCGCCTTCGCGAACCGGGGTGCGGCCTTACTCATCCCGGGGAATTGCTGGGGAGACATGTGGCATAACGAAGAGGGTTCGCAGTTTAACGATGTGAGCCTCGACGGCTTTCCGCGCAACGGCTTGACCTTCGCCTCGTGGATGACCCGCTTGTTATCCGATGTGAGTTTTGCAGACACCATGGGCATCAGTTGGCCAACGCCCCTCGATGCTTCATCCATGTTCGTGGTCGGGCTCGGAGAGGGGGGGCGTGGTGTCATGGAATTGCTCAAACACAGTACCTCCCCTACCTTTTCAGGTGCTGCGGTGGACTCCGTTCCCGACACCCTTTCAGCGATGATCGACAATCCATCCGACTACAAGGATGAACGCGAGGGCATTCGCCGCATCTTCGGTGAACTTGAAGACATCGACCAACACAGCTTCGCGGCTGGAGTGGACACCCCTGAGCGCTTTTACTATTTGTGGTCCTCAGCAAACCCACAACTGCCCACCGCTGCCACCGAGCCCGCCACCCTCGCGCTCAGGGGCCAAATGGGCGTGGTGATTCACGACGCGCAGATTCAAGACCACGTGCTGTCCAACTCCGATATGGACATCGCCGAAGACCTCGTGACATTTCTGCTCGGCCCAGCAGACGAATAAGCCGCTTAGTTTTTTGGGTCGCGCATAAAGAATGGGCGCTTTTTCGAGAAGTCTATCGGTAAACCTGATCGGATTTCATCGAGCAAGGCCAAGGTGATCAAGGCGTGCCCATGCTGGCGCGCATAATCTTCTGTTCGCTTGATGACGACACCACGCACAAAGGATGGAATGCGATTCATCCGAGCCTTCGCCTCTGGCTCCCAAGCCAGCTCTGGAATCACCGGGGCTCCGTATGTTGTGTCTTTCGACTCAATTTTGGCCGCGTCAGGATTTGGGGTGTGAATGCAGCTGTCATCTGGACCCATCACATCCCCGGTGTTCGCAAAAGCGCGCGCACGGCAGCCACCACACACATCTCTATACTCGCAAACACCGCATTTTCCATTAAAGGCTCGACCGCGAATCGACTCAAAAAGCGGGGCATTCTCCCAAACATCCCGAAAAGACTGTGTGCGTAAATCACCAGCAACTTCAGGTAG
>DBIS01000306.1 GCA_002296975.1 Deltaproteobacteria bacterium UBA796
ACCCAGCAACAAAGGCGATGGCCGGTACCAACTCAAGGTCAAGCCGACCGAAGACACGCTCTTTGCGGTGGCCATGCCTCGCTTTGAAGGCTCCAGCGCAACGCCAGCCTCGCTGCTCATCTGGCCAGCAAAGGCCGCAGTCGACATCAACGGCACCATCCCCGTTTTGGTCGCCGCCCTCGATGCTTTTGGCCACCCGATCGCCAACATCGAGTTTGAACTCTCAGCACCGGGCGGTGGCACCTTTCCCAGCTCGGTAAAGAGTGCGAACAACGGCATCGCAGTCACCACCTACACAGCGACCGGCAATCCGGGATTGGTCACCATCGTGGCGCGCTCATCAGGCTGGGTGGCAAGCTCAGGTATTTTTCAGGGCGACTCAAATGCTTCTCCCGGTCCAGTTCTATCTGGAGACACCCACACAGTCGCCAACCGCAGCAGCATCACAGCAGTGGTGGGTACCGATCGTGTCGAAATGGAAATCCCACCACCGCCAGCAATTGTAGCGCCTCCAGCCATCGTCGCATCGACACCCGAAGTTGAGCCACCCACAGCACCCGCGATCGCTGCGCCCAAGGCTACCCTGCGCGCACCCGACGAAGCACTGGCCGGACAACCCGCTACTGCACCACTCAAGTCTGAGACATCCAGCCAAGGGTCAAACCCCTTTGCTGGCTCGACCGCTACGGTTCACGTGGCACTCTTGGGCGCTCATCACCGATTTAGCCAAACCGCCGACATACCGAAAGACACAGAGAACCCAAGCGTGCCCCCGGATGTCAACTTTAGTCGGGCCATGGCCCCAGGCTTTAGCTTTGGGGCTGATTACTGGCTGGGAGACGGCAACCTCGCCATCACCACCCAGACCCGGCTCACCTCAGAGGCCGTCAAAATTGGAGACCGGTTGAGCAGCTTCACGAGCTGGTCATCTGAGCTTGGTGCCAAATACAAGCTAAACATGCTTAACTTTGGGCAGCCCTATGGCCTCGCGACCCTTCAGCGAATCCAAAGCACCCTGTTCAAAATCATAGAAGGTGAAGTCGTCCCCAATCAAAAATCAATCGTCGGCAGCCGGATTGGTGGTGGCCTACTGCTTGAACTTCCGAGTGATATTCGGCTCGATGTACAGGTCTCGGAGTTGTTTAATCCCTACCCCATCGCCACCCACATCGGCGCCCGTGGCTTGTACAATATCGGCACCGATCTCGACTTTATGGGTGGACTAGACATGGACCTCAAGCGAGTGGACATGACGAGCGGTGGTATCGATGTCAGCGTTTCAGAACTTGAACTTGGCCTGGTGGTGGGCCTTTCGTACTCTGGACTATAGGCGGCTCCATCGCGTGGCTGGAACACCTGCCGACTTGGTGGGTGGGTTTGCACTGACCATGTAGACCGCACGACGGTTGAGGGCATTTTCAACCCCATCACCTGTCTGAATGGCGAGCCAACGCTCACCGAAACCGGCATAAAATATGGGGATATTTAGACCCTTCGCTTTCAGCCATCCGCCGATTTCTTTTGCCCGCGCTCGAGATAAAACCGCGTTCGAGGCAGCTGTTCCAACGGTGTCGGTGCACCCGCCAATGTACAACTGAACAGGGACGACCCGGCCGTACTTATCGATCAGATCTGATAGCTCAACCATCAAGGAGTCCAATTTTGGCGCTTCGCCTGACCTTATCGTGGACTCGCCGGACTCAAAGATCACATCGTCGTGGGGAATGTCCACAAACCAAGGGGAATAGGTGAAGCCCGACCATGCGTTAGCGGTATGCAAGACCACATCGAGTAAAACCACCTCAGATGGGTCGCCCTGCCATGGAATGGTGACTTTTCCAGGGCCCTGCTGAAGCTGGATGTCGGCCCGCTCCAACACCACACCATGGGCACCAATCGCCTTTAGCTCTGCTCGCACCAAGGGCTGAGACACACTGACCGTAAGCGTCCGCTTGGCGAGGTCAGCTACTGCCTGGCCCAGGTCTACAGAAAGCCGGCCCGCATAGCTGTACTGAATCGGAACCACCACCGCCTCAACATAGCCATCCAAAAACGTGACCCGCACCGAAGCCTGAGCATCAACGACCGCTTCATCTCGGGGCCAATGCACCTGAAATTCCTCCCCGGCCTTGAGGTCGGCACCCTCAAACTCCCACGACTCTCCGGCGGCCTCAATGACCACCCAAAGCGTCGATGCCGCCCTGGGAACCGTCACAGAAAACATCGGCTTTTCTCCGGCATCCAGGCTTGGGCTGTAGCCAAAACTCAGCTCGCCAGCCATTGCCGACAGGCTGCCAATCAAGAGTATCCAAATGCTCATGTGTTCTCCGCTTGTGGATGCTATTGTTCTTTAATACGGAGGGGGCTCCCCTATGCTCAAATGTACATTCCTCATCAGCCTATGTTTGGTCGGCTGTACGAAGTTTTCCAAACATGGCGACAGTGGTGCCAGCGGCGACGGCAGCGACGGCGGCGACGGCGGCGACCCCACTTGCGAACGCCCGCATTTGGGCCTTGAAGACCTATCGGCCAACCTCGGCGAATGGGACTGTGACATCCAACATGCCACTGGGGTCGCGGGCGTGGGTGCTACATCGTATTTTTACGGGGTCTACAAAGAGTCCCACGACGGCTTTAATGGCTTCGAGGAATGGATACTTTTTGCCAACGATACCTGGGCCGACGAGGGTGGATACGATTGCGTCATGCGCTGGAATGTGTCTGCCATCACCGTCGAGCCTGAGAGCTGCGCGGCCTGCGATGTGGCTTTGGAGGTCCTTTTGACCCTCGATGAAACCTGCAGCACCTGCCCTCAGGATATGATCGATGCAGTGATAAAGAACTCCAGTGTAGGCTACGAGATTTTACGGTCTTCCACCGGGACGAGCCGTTGGTTCTTTTCAGGCAGCGGCACAGAATTTGGCGAGGGAAAAGCCAACGCGAAGGCCATGAACTTCGTCAGCGAGGATAGCTGCACATGGTTTTAAGCCCATGAAGCCAAACTCTTTAGCATTGGTTTTAGCGGGAGGGGGTGCCAGGGGTGCCTACGAGGCCGGGGTGCTTCGTTTCATCTTAGGCGACTTGCCCAAATCCATCGGGGCGCCACCGATTGATGTCGATTTGATTTGCGGCACCTCTGTGGGAGCCATCAACGGGGCGGCCATCGGGGCCTGGAATGGGACAACCCATGGGCCTGAGGCCTTGAGTGATTTCTGGACCTCGCTGTCGTGCTCGGATGTTTACCGTTTTGAGGCACTCGATCTATTGCGTTCACCGATGAGGCTCTTGCGTGGCCCTTCAGGGGGAGACATGGCCTGGGTAGATGCCAGGCCTTTGCATGCACTCATCCGCAAGGTGTTTCCATGGCAACAACTGCGAAAATCGATCGACTCGGGTAAATTGGGCGCTTTGGTTTTGACAGCCACCGAGGTAGCGACCGGCCAATGCATCCAATTTGTGGACGGAAAAATCGATCCGGACTCGATGGGCCTGCACAAGGGTATTCGGCGTGTATTTAGCCAGATAGGGCCGGAGCATGTCTTGGCCTCATGTGCCATCCCCTTCTTGTTTCCACCTGTTGAGATTAATGGCCGCCCCATGGTGGATGGTTCACTCAGACAAAACACCCCATTGTCTCCTGCGCTTCGTATGGGGGCCGACCACATTTTGGTTGTTGGCACCCGCCACACCAACCCCACCGATGCCCCTGAGATACACGATGCCGACATGTCCACGGCCACCATTCTTGGGAAAGCACTCAACGCCCTGCTGCTCGACCCGGTACATCTGGACCTCGATCGGGTGTCGTTGATCAACCAGATTTTAAACTTTGGTACAGACGAGTACGGGCACGACTTTATTGACAAACTCAACGCAAGCCTGGGCGACCGGATCAGTGGGCGGTTGCGCCCCGTCCACACAATCTGCATCGATCCTTCCGAAGACTTGGGCCGTTTCGCTGCCGAGACCTTTGATCCTGATAAAATCACCGCCAGCCGTGGCACCAAGTTTATGTTGTCCACAATCGCTGGGGATACCGGAGAGTCAGACCTGCTCTCCTATATGCTTTTCGACCGGGCATACACCCGGCAGATCGAAGACCTCGGGCATCAGGATGCCAAGGCCCGAGAGACGGAAATCATTCGGTTTATGGAACATGCTTTGGTTAAACACACCGCCTGATAAAGCAGCGGCGACTTAAAGCTGGTTGGTGATGTTGACCACGTGGAGTTGACGCCAATCAGATCCCGCACTCGGGAGCGCTGTGAAGGCCAAATAGGTCTGGCCACCGGATTGTGTCATTGAGGGCTCACCCGCTGCGATTAAGCCCGTGTTGATGCGAATCGTTTTTGAGCCATCAAGGCGGCTCAAAAAGATTTTATGGGACTGCTCAGGGTCGCTCACCCCGTACACCACCCACTCTCCATCTGAGGACAGAGCGGGCTGTGCCCTAAGCGGTAGCCGAATGTTTTTCGCCACGACCGTCCTGGAGCCCACAGTGGTTGATGTGGCGATGTCCCATTGGTCATCACCCCGCTCATTTGAGAAAAACACAATGCGCTCTCCAGCCCAGCGCGGCCGAGTTTGGTCGCCATTACCCCCAACCCACGGACGAGAAGACCCCTCCTGAATCACGAATAGGTCCTCTCCACCGCGATTTTTACGGGAATAGACGATGCGCTCACCGTTGGCGTGAAAAGCTGGGGCCATCTCGGAAAATGGACTGGTCAACATGCGCGTGACGCTGTTGGCTCCGCGATCCCAAACGTGAATATCGCCCCCACCGGAGACATCGGAAACAAAGACCACCTGCCGACCATCTGGAGACACAGTGGGCCAAGACAAGTCACCTTTGATCTGGGCGCCACTGATGAGCTCACTGGCTGCCTGGGTGCCTGGAGACAACAAGAAGAGGCGTGTGGTGCCCCCCGCGTTGCTACCTTCGAAAATTAGCGGTCCTTGCGGATGCCACACAGCAGCTCCAGCCACCGTGCCACCACCCGAAAACGACGATCGTGCACCCGGAAGTTGGGCTTTGCTTGGCGCAGATTTCGCGCTTCCACTCATGAGCTCAACAACGTACAAGTCGTTGGTGCCCTCGTAATCGTTGACCTCAAA
>DBIS01000001.1 GCA_002296975.1 Deltaproteobacteria bacterium UBA796
TACAAGGCTGAGACTGGGGACCACTACAGCTGGCATCATGACGTCCATTGGAGCGGGGACTCAGCCCGCGATAGGAAATTGTCGGTCACCGTTCAATTGAGTGGCGCCGACGATTATTGTGGCGGCGATTTTGAGTTTGATGCGGTGAAGACCAACGCCGATTTCAGGTCGAAGGGCACGGTCTTGGTATTCCCTTCATACCTTCGCCACCGAATCCACCCGATAAGCTCAGGGACACGGTACGCATTGGTGGCCTGGTTTTTTGGGCCAAGATGGACCTAGCTTTCGGGTAGGGCTTGACCGGTCGATGGGGGCTCTGATTGTGAACAAAACCCCGTTTGAAAATGATGTCGGCGGAGTGATCTTGGTGTCGAGGTTGAGCCGGATGCAAATTCAAAAAACAGGATGTCACTGTGGATAGCGCACGTTCATGTTGCTTTCGCGAAGAGAAACCGATGCGAAAAAAGTCGCCTTCCCGGCCGCCGTCATATTTGTAATGGTAGCTACCGTACCCCACCATGGACGCTCCCCACATGGTGGGCTGTTTGCCAATTCCGTTTAAGTATGTGGAGACGGTGGCGAGGGTGGGTTGGGTTTTGTTTTTGGTCATGGCTGGCGGTATTCGGGTCGGTGTAGGCGGGTTTTTTGCAAACCCAACAGACGCACTGCCTCACCCCAGTTGCTGACGGGGGTGGTGCTTTTGTGGGTAGCCAGGCGGTCGATTAGGTCAGCCGGCGGTGGTGTTGCACGCCATTGGGCCGATGGATGTGCGGTGCGGGCTGCGGTTCGTCCCAGCCTTTCGATTTCGTAATCGCTGGCCTCTACAGCGATCTCAAGCTTGGAAAAGGTGGCCATTTTCTTGCCGTCCATGAGCACATGCCACTTTTTGGCACCCCGTCCCCGTCGAAGCACCACAAGGGTTGAGAGCTTGCCTTGACGCTCGGTCTTGGGGGTTCGAAAAAAGTGAATCGCGAGGCCGTGGGAGCCAAGAGATTCCCAGCGGTTTTGGCTAATGGCCATGACTTCCGGATCCACCGCCATGGAGAGTGGGTCGAAGGCCGCGGCACGGTCTTGCACTTCAGCCAAGGTGATGGCCCCTGGTGGAAGCTCAAAGCCCGGATATTTGAAGAATAGTTGTCCCAAGCGTTGTTCGGCCTCGGCCAAGTCTGTCCCTTGAAGGTCGAGGGCCCCCGGCAGGCCAGCCAAGGTGGGCAAAGCCACCAAAGACAGGTCCGAGAGGTCCACAAAATCCAGCACCATGCAGTCTGTTTTGCCCGAAAACAGACGGGTGCCTCGGCCCACGCATTGGGCGTAGAGCCCTTCGGAGCGGGTAGGGCGGGCCATGGCGATGCAGGAGACCTCGGGATCGTCAAAGCCTTCGGTGAGCACGCCTACATTGGTGATGGCTTGCAGGTGGCCTTGGCGGAAGTCCTGCAACACTTGAGCTCGGTCGGTTTTGGCCAGTTTTCCGTGAACGATGCCGGTGCGAATGCCCATTTGGTTGAGGGTGCGGGCCAAGTGTGTTGCGTGGGCGATGTTGACGCAGAACGCAATCGTCCGTCGATCGCGAGCCAGCTCTTGTATGGAGCGAGCGACCAGCGCATTGCGCGATTCAATGTCTACGGCTTCAGCGAGGGCCTCCACATCAAGATCTTGTCCTGCAGGACCGACCATGCGCAGGTCTGCGGCGGTCTCCACTCGAAAGCCGCGCAAGGAGGCCAAAAATCCGTCGTGGATCATTTGGAGCAACGGCTGGTGATAGACCATCTCTTCGAAGATGTCTTGGAGCGGCTTGCCGTCGGCGCGAGAAGGGGTGGCGGTGAAGCCCAGCAGTGTGCCGGTCCAGTCGGGGCCGAAGCACCCAAGCCCTTCCAACACCCGTCGGTTGTCATCGGCTGCCGCGTGGTGGCATTCGTCGTAGATGACGAGGCCAAAATCGAAGCGTTTTCGCAGGGCAGTGAGCCGTTTTGGGTGCAATGAACGCAGTGATGCGACGACCGCTTTTGAGGGGGCTTGGGCGTGAGAGGAGCCCTGCTCAATGCCCACAAGTTTGGGGTCGCCGATGGCGCGCCCGAGTTTGTCTGCTGCTTGTGCCACGAGCTCAGAGCGGTGAGCAAGCACCAAAACTGGGCGGGTAGCCAAGCGCGCAAGTTCGCTAAAAATAACCGTTTTCCCAGAGCCTGTTGGCAAGGCGACCACCATCCGTCGGACCCCTCGCCGGCGGGCGTCAACAATGGCCTTGATGGCCTCGACTTGGTAGGGGCGTAGGGAAAATCGAGGGTTCATTTGTCAGCCCTTAACGCCAAGGCTGTGGTTTCGGTGGCAACCCTGTGGCTGTGGCCGCTGCTCGATTTTGGGGATTTTATCACCTAAATACTTACAGGCAGGCGCCAGGCTCAAAGCAGGCAGCGTTGGTGATATAGGCCAAATATGATGATTTATCCTTCCCGTTTCTTCAGTCCAATCCTGGTATTGATTTTTTCAACGCTGATGGCTTGCAGTGGCTCGCCCGCCCCCCGGGAGTCCGCCCAGGCACAAGCCGTGCAAGCCGCTGCGACCATTCCAGTTTTTCTGGATGGCGAACCAGCGACCATGCTCAGTTCGCCGAATCCTGAAGGCGCGTGGCCCTTGTTGTCCGTGATGCCGGCAGGTCTTCCGCCGACCAGTGCTTGGTTGGAGCTCACCCTCAAAGGTGAAAAGAGCACACACATCGTGAAGCATCCTGCTGAGGCCGATAAGCGCGCTGTCTGGTACTTGGAGTCGAATAATGGTGTGCTTCGCCTCAGTCAGTATGACTTTATCCAAAGCTTGTCTTCGAAGACATCCAAGCGATTTGAACGGCCCACACGGGTGTTGCTCGAGCCCACGCGAATAAACGTCAAGACAGTTGAGATCGAGGCCCAAGAGCCTGTGTGGGCGCGCTTGCGGGTGACGGTCGCAGGCGAGGCAAAGGGCCGAATGCGGATTGAGTTGATGGAAGACACACCTCAGACCAAAGATTTGGACCGGCCGGCGAAAGCGGGTGGCTGGCCGCTTCGCTTTGTCGTGTCACGGTACACCGACGACTTCTTGGCGGTGGAGTTGGTCACGGGAGACACCGTGATTCGACTGAGCCGTACCGAGGTGATGGGTGGGGATACAATCTTGCTGCGTCCGACCAAAAAAGGTTGGTGGGTCATGAAACGGTGGCGGACGGGTGGTGGAGAGGGCACCCGTGAGAATGTGAGAGAGATAGGAGCGCTCAATATTCTGCGGTGACCCTGCGCTTGAATGATCGCTCGATGAATACTGGGGCGGGCGGCATTATCAACGGGCAGCACCGGTTGCAGCAAGCCATGCCGGCGCCAACGGGGTTGACCAAAGTCAAGACTCTTTTGTTTTATGCTTGGTCCGGCCAATGTTAAGGTGGCCGTCGAGCTGTAAAAGCCGCCGAGGTGTTTGTGCAATTTCTCCTGAAGTCCGTTTTTGTTATCAGTATCTTGACCATGGGCTGCAGTGATAAGGATGTAAGCGAAACCGGCGCTTCTTCAGTGGTATTGGTCCAGGTCATCGATACCGGCGAAGTTCAGCCGAACTGTGCCGACCTGGAGTGTGATGCAAACGCCACATGTGATGAGGCCGAGGTTTCCTGTGTATGCGACGACGGATACACCGGCGACGGGCTGAGTTGCACTAACATCGACGAATGCGCTGACGGCACCGACGACTGTGCCGATGGCTATGCTTGTGGCGACACCGAGGGCAGCTTTGAGTGCACCAACATCGACGAATGCGCTGATGGCACTGATGACTGTGGCGATGGCTATACCTGTGGCGACACCGACGGCAGCTTTGATTGCACCAACATCGACGA
>DBIS01000341.1:0-5611 GCA_002296975.1 Deltaproteobacteria bacterium UBA796
CTGCAGAGAGGCAATACCGCCGCAAGCGTTCTCAAAATCGCCAATATCCCGCAGCTTGAGGCTGGGCACACACGGGCTGTGGTCGGTCACAACCTGGTCGATGGTGCCATCTGCAAGCCCCGCCCAAAGTGCATCGCGGTTGTCTGAGCCGCGAATGGGTGGCGCGCACTTGTACTCGGTGGCCCCCATGGGGATGTCCTCGGCCACCAAACACAGATAATGCGGGCATGTCTCAACCGTAATCGGCAAGCCCTGGCGTTTGGCCTTGGCCAGCATCGGAAGCGCACTCGCGCTGGACAAATGCACGATATGCGCTGGGCACCCGGTCTCTTCCACCAAGTCGATCACCATCGCGATGGCGCGATCTTCCCACTCACGGGGACGGGCATGGAGCCACCGCAAATAATCCTGTACATCGTGGGCGCTCACATCGATGGGCGTGTCAGCCTCGAGCTCCGCATGAAATAATAAGGGTACACCCAAGCCCCGAAGCACCGGCATGGCTGCCTGTAGATCCGCGCGGTCCACAGCGGGAAAATCGTCGATACCTGAGTGGCATAAAAAAGACTTAAACCCCGCAACGCCGTCTGCGACCATCCCGGAAATTTGATCGATGTTGCCGGGAACAAGACCACCCCACAACGCACAATCCACCCACAGTTTTCCCTCTGCAGCCGCGATCTTTTGGGACAGAGCATCGCGAGTTGTGGTGACCGGCATGGCGTTGAGCGGCATATCCGCCACAATCGAGACACCGCCTTTGGCTGCAGCGCTGGTGGCGGTCTGAAAGCCCTCCCACGCTGTGCGACCAGGCTCGTTGATGTGGACATGAGAGTCGATGATGCCCGGCATCAACACCGTGTCACCTAATTCGTGGTCTACCCCGCCAGACATATCGAAATCAATCGCCGAAATCCGCCCCTGCGCGATGTGGACAGTTGCAGGCTTACAGCATCCGCCGGTGAATACTTTTTCGCTCCGAATGCGAAGAATAGGAGGGGTAACTGGATGGATGGGGCACAACATGTGGGGACTGTATCCCGCCTGCAGTTGCCCGACAGCCTTCGGCTTTATATCCTAGGCACACAAAGGAGGCTCAGATGTTCGACGCCTACACAGTAAACTGGTTGCACCTGCTCGCCCGATGGGCCCACATCCTCACGGGTGCCGCTTGGATTGGCACTTCGTTTTACTTCATCTTTTTGAACAACTCCATTCGCCCACCCGACAATGAACAAGATGCCGGGCCAAAAATCAAGGGCGTGGTCTGGATGGTTCATGGCGGCGCCTTTTACCGCACCACAAAATACGATGGGGCGCCCGAAAAGCTTCCCACCACTCTGCATTGGTTCAAGTGGGAGGCCTACCTGACGTGGATCTCCGGTGTCGCAATGCTCGCCTTGATCTACTGGGGCCAAGCCCGGGCCTATATGGTCGACCCGGCTGTGGCCGACATCTCCACCCAGGTGGCCGTGGCCATCGGCGTCGGCTCAATCGTGGGGGGCTGGCTGGTCTACGACATGCTCATCCGCACCCTATGGACCCGCCCCAAACTCGTGAGCGCTATCGGCGTTGGCTTGTTGACCGCCCTTGCCTACGGCCTCACCCACACCCTGTCCGCCAGGGCTGCCTACATTCATGTGGGCGCGGTCATCGGTACCATCATGGCGGCCAATGTGCTCTTTGTCATCATCCCCAACCAGCGGGTAATGGTGGACGCGATGCTGGCCGGCAACACCCCAGACACCTCCAAGGGTGCAGCAGGGGCCCTACGCTCATTGCACAATAACTACCTGACCTTGCCGGTCTTATTCATCATGGTCTCAAATCATTTTCCGTTCACCTACGGCGCCACTGAAGGGTGGGCGGTGTTGATCGGTCTTACCGTTATTGGTGCTGTGGCCAGACACTGGTTCAATCTGCACGAACAGGGCACCCACAATCAATGGTTGTTGCCCGTCGCAGCCTTGGGGCTGATCAGCTTGGCCTTCGCCTTAAAGCCCGCCGACAGACTTCCTGTAGCCCCGAGCGAGGCTGCCGTGAGCGCTCCCCCATGGGCCGAAGTCAACGCCATCCTGCAAAAACGCTGCATCAGCTGCCATTCGGCGACCCCCACCCAGGCGGGTTTTCCTGTGGCACCGTTAGGCATGATGATGGACACCGAGGCCCAAATCGCGGCAAAATCCGTCAGCATTCATGAGCGCACAGTGCTCACCAAAACGATGCCATTGGGCAACATCACCCAGATGACCGACGAAGAGCGCGCCACCATCGATGCATGGTTTATCGCAGGCGCAGCTGTGGGTGCATCGGGAATTTAGGCCCGCCACAAGCTCGCGAGCCAAGGTTGTTGCTCCCGTGGCAAGCCTTGGGGACGATAGTAGTGAGACACCGCAGAAAAGCCCGCAGCGGTCATGTGAGCGCTCCAAGCATCGAGGTCGTGATAGCGCCCAAAACGATGACTGTGCCAGCCTTCTTCATTCGCACCTCGCGGGTTGGATGAAAACAACACGCCGCCCGGCTTTAAAGACGCGAACAGCTTGGTCAAGACCTGATGAAGCTCCTGTTGTGGCACATGAAACAAGGTGGCGTTCGCAAATATGCCATCAAAATGTGCTGGAGCTAGTTCCAGGTTCAAAAAGTTCTGGTGAAGCACTTCCACGTCCGCATACTCATAGGCCATCTCGCAAAAGCGCGGCGCGCCATCGAGGCCCACAGGCTGATGGCCGAGCGACTTAAAACGCAACAGATCACGGCCGGGTCCACAGCCGAAATCAAGAATTTTATGGGGGCCGTCTCCGGCGATGGCCCCAAGCAAAGCCTCAATATTTTGAAGCACATCATGGTCTTTGGTGCCCGCCCAAAAGGACTCAGCAGATTCATCATAATGACCGACGGTGACCGCAACGATCTCGTCCAACTCTGCAGCACTCCAACGTGAACCCATGGCTGTTCCTCCGGCCCAAACAAGTGAAAACTTTAGGCAACTCCGAACAACCTATATGAATTTTGCGTCCATTCACAGCCCACACGGGATACCCGGCCACCATGCGACTCTCCGACCATCTTAAATATCTTGGCCTGTCCGCCACAGAGGCCAAGCGGGCCATGCGCAGCGGCAAGGTCTTCTTTCACGGCATTCCCATCAATGATGCGGGTCGGGACATTCAGCCTTTTCAGGTCGAATACCGCCCTGACGCCACCAAGCTGACCCCCGGTCGCGATTTGGTGATCGTGCACAGAGACCCTGGCTTTGTGGTGGTTTGGAAGCCTGCGGGCTTGCTCAGCGTACCTGCAGGTAAAGCGGGCGGGCACCTTAATGTTGTGGGTTTGGTCGGAAAGCTCACCCGGTGTGAGGCCTTGGCTGTACACCGTTTAGACCAAGGTACTTCCGGCCTGATGATGGTCGCGCTCAATGTATCTGCCCAACAAGCGCTCAAGGCCCAGCTCGAGGTCCACTCGGTGGAGCGTTGCTATGTGGCACTGGTCTTGGGCAAGCCCGAAAATGAGCGCTGGACTGTGGCCAACCACTTGGTCGAAGACCGGGGCGATGGACTCCGAGGCAGCGTTGAAGGCAAGCCACCTGGCTTTTCCAAGCACGCAAAAACGCATTTTAATCAGCTCGAGCGCGTTGGCCGACGGGTCAACCTAATCGAGGCCAGACTCGAAACTGGCCGCACCCACCAGGTCAGAATCCACCTCTCCGAAGGGGGCACCCCCGTGCTTGGCGACAAGCGCTATGGCGTTCGTGGTGCCGAGCGCATGGCCGAACGCCTGAGCCTACACGCCGCAGTCCTCGGCTTTAAACACCCGGTCACTGGCGAGGCTTTGCGCTTTACCTGTGCGTTACCTGACGACATGGAACAAACCCGACGGTCCTTGGTCCACACACACAAAAACCCAACCCGAAAGCGGATTAAGAACAAAACCCCCAAAAAACGACGGGCCCCTAAGAGACCACGCAGCCCCAAAGAAGACTAATCCTCGCGGACAATCTTCACCGTTTGGTTGACATCCACCCCAGAAAATTCGGATTGAGTTCCATCTGGCCAGGTCACCGTGATGTCTACATTTTCGGCCAGGCCAAGCCCAAAGTGGGCGGTCACCGGTGCGGTACTTTGGAGCCCTGAGGCACCCAATGTTATCCATCGCCGCTGACTATTCTCGCCATGCTTCACATCAATCGTGGCACCGATCGCCTGGGGGTTGGCACTGTTTTGCTTGAGGTCGACCTGTAGCCAACTTGCCTGACCGCAGCGCGCCAGCCACACAACCGCAGTCCCCCCTATTTCGCGGGTAGCCAGGTCCAGCCAGCCATCGCCATTCATGTCAGTGGCGATCACAGCGCGCGTGCTGCCTACTCCCTCGACACCCCAATCATCTGCCACTTGGGCGAAACCCCCAGCCTCGTTTTGAAGCCATAAAGCATCGGGCTGAGACCAAGGGTTCATGGTGGAGCTTGGCACATCGGCAAGGCCCCCGAAACCCATAAACAGGTCCAGGCGTGCGTCGTTATTGAAGTCTGCAAACACAGTACCCCAACCACTCCAACGGCCATCGGTGCTGGTGTTAATCCCCAAACCACGAACCGCGGAAGCGTCGTACCACCCCCCCAAACCGTCGCTCTCCATGACCCACGTTCGGCTCATATCGGAGAGGGCAATCTCTGGATACCCATCCCCGTTCAAATCGCCGAGGGCCAAACCCATTCCCTCGTTTGCGATGGCCAAGCTGACGGTAACAGCGGCCTCTTCAAAGCCTGCGTCGTTATTAAAAAACAGCTGATTGGGCTCCATACAAGTGCTGGAGACACCTTTATCGGAGATGGTGTACAAGTCTGGCGTGCCATTGTCGTCGGCATCAAACCACGCGGCGGCCCGAAGCCTGGCGTCGATCCCTGGGTGACCGGGCATGGAGTCGCTCACATCGACAAACGTGCCATCTCCTTGGTTTTGCCACAGCGCTTGAGGACCATCACTGTATGGGTTTTCGGGGTCAGACCCCATCGAGGTTTCGCAGTGACGATAGGTGATCACAAAGATATCCAAGTCGCCATCTCGGTCAAAATCGGCGATGGTCGCGCCCACAGCAGGATGGGCAGTTTCGGCCAAGCCGGCGGCCACTGTACCGTCGCTAAAGTATCCATCACCAGCATTGACTAAAAGCGTATGTCCGCCCATGCGGCGAGAGATCAGCAGGTCTAAATCCCCGTCTCCGTCAGCATCGAAAGCGGTACCGGAAGTGGTCGGGACCGCGAGTGCACCGGGCAAGCGTGAGGATGCTTCGTTGAGGTATTGGCCGTCAGATTGACGAACATAGAGCTGATCTTCACCCTGTTGTGGGATGAATATCTCGAGCACACCATCACCGTTGAAATCAGCGATTGTGAGCCCCCCTGCGACAATGGGGTCATCGGTGGCTTCAAAGTTTTGCTCTTGCCAGCCGCTTCCCCAAGCGACCTCATCAAAAACCGCCGACTCCCGGGCAGTGGGGTCATTGCAAACTTGCACCGTTCCGGTCTCCAAGCGTGCACCGCCGGGGTCGGCATCAGCGTCGGTGTCAGCGTCGGCGTCGGCGTCGGCGTCGGCGTCGGCGTCAGCGTCTGCGTCTG
>DBIS01000341.1:5972-33748 GCA_002296975.1 Deltaproteobacteria bacterium UBA796
TCGGCATCGGCATCGGCGTCCAAATCGGGTGGCACATATTCACGGAGCACACACTTTTGGTCTGCGTCGAACTCAAAGCCATCTTGGCAATCAGCTTTTTGATTTCCGCCGCTACAAGCCACGGCCATCAGGGTAAAAATGGGGATTATTTTCATGTGCTCACCTTACATCGCGTCTTTAAGCATCGGCCATATCGCATCAGAGATTCGTTGATGTCCCACAGCACTGGGATGCATGGCCAACATGCCCCGCTTGGCGATACTGTGCTCTCTTGGAACGATATCCGACAGCCTACCCGACCATATTCCAGAGGCGGTCATATGGGTCACATCGGCCTGTTTGAGCAAATCAGCCATCGTCCGCATGTCTTCTTTTAGCCACTCGCAACGGGCTTGCATCAAAGAGCCCGAACACAAGGGCATGCCCGGTGGCTCGACGATGGCCACCACCATCACGCCACCTTTGGCCTCAATCCGCGTTTTAAGACGCCCCATTGCACGCTTGAAGCCAGACTTGGTGGCTGCCCCGACAAACCGTTTGGGGCCATCTTCTGTGGCCTCACGCATGGCCGTCACCCGAAACCACAGCAGATTGGCAAACCAGGAGCGCCCCACAAACCATCGCACCAACCGGCCGGATGCCAAGTCGGGCGGTGCCACCAACGCACCATCGACAACCAACATCAAGCGCTCTTCGAGGTCGTCGGCCGAGAGCACAAGCAAGACCAAATCAGGGACTTTTGTGGTGAGCGCACCAGCTACACGCTGGGCAACAGTGCAGTAGCCCGCTCCAGGAACAGCCAAGTTGCGCGTATCGACAGCCCCTCCGGTGTGCTTGGTCACTTCAACCGAAAGCACCGCGCCCAAGGTTTTGTTGGCATCAACTCCCAAGCCATAAGCCAAAGAGTCACCCGCAATCCACAAACGCCTATCTGCCGCACCCGAGCCATAGCGGACCACTTGACCGTCGCCAGCGGTTGTCACGTTGGCCAATTCTGAGAAATGCACGCCCGAGGCCGCCCCAGGAGTGCCCCATCGCGAGCGATGAGACAAAAACGTCCGCACCTCATGACATAAGGATCCATCGGGGTTTTCCGCCAAGTCCACCAAGCGCTCAAGGCGAAAATCTGAGCCCTCCAAAGCCGAAATGCTCGGCAGCTGAGGGTAAATAGAACGAAGCCCCCACTCCACGCCTAAAATGCCGGCGGCAGTAGAGAGCAAAACAGCCAAAATTCGGATTTTAGAAGACAACGAATCCATAGACGGACATTGTAGCAAGAGGAAAGGGTTAAGATAAGTATCAATGAAAGCCTGTACTGCATTGTTGCTGATCGCTTGCGCTGACAAGGCGCAAGCGCCCTGTGCTGAAGGCAACCACCGAGACGAGCGCGACGCTCAACAGTGTGTGCCTGACAACGCTGACGCTGACGCTGACACCGACGCTGACACCGACGCTGACACCGACGCTGACACCGACGCTGACACCGACGCTGATGCCGATGCCGATGCTGACCCGACGCCCAGTTGGCTCAGTCTGGCCGACGCCACTATCGTCTTTGAAGGCGGTGCCATCGGCGCAAGAGTGGGAAGGGCTGTGGCCGGGGCTGGCGACATCGATGGCGACGGAAAAGCCGATATCCTGATCGGTGCCGACCGCTCTGATGGGCTCGACGGCGCAACCTATGCGGGGAGCGTCACCTTTCACCCCGGCGCCTCCCTGCCCGAAAGTGGCCTCGTCACCGTCGAGAGCGCCCCCACACGATGGGTTGGCGCCGAAGAGGGAGAGCTACTCGGACACAATTTAGGCCCCGGCGGTGACATCGACGGCGACGGCCAAATGGACCTGCTGATCGCCGGATACCACGCACCCGCAGGCGGCCACAACCGCGGAACTGTCTACGGCATCTCCGGCGCCTCCATCGTGCCCGGCACCCACAGCATCACCACAGCGGACTGGTCCATCAATGGCTCCCGAGACATCGAAGGCCTCGGCCATGGCATGTCGACCGCCGGCGATGTCGATGGCGACGGACGCTCAGACTTGGTGATGGGTGGCTGTTGCGATTTCCCCCCAGAGCTCGGCCGCGCCTGGGTGGTGACCGGTGCAGACCTCACCGCCGGCCCGATCGATCTCACCAGCCACACACCCCGATGGGATGGCGAAGAAAACGACGACCAGGCCGGATACAAAACCAGCCCAGCGGGTGACATCGACGGTGACGGGCTGGACGACGTCGCCATCGGCGCCCGGCTTCAAGGATCGGGTGCGATTCAAGCCGGAAAGGTCTACATCATCTTGGGCGTCTCCATGCCCGGGGTCGATATCGGCAGCTTAGCGGATGCAGACATTCACCTGGTGGGCACCGTGACCGGGGGCGAGTTCGGCTACGATATCGGCCCCGCAGGAGATATGGACGGTGATGGTTTAGATGAGGTCATCGTGGGTGCGTACCACGCAGATCGCACCGCCCGCGTCGCCGGTGAGGCGCTTCTTTTTTATGGTGCATCCATGGTGGCCGACCGCAACATCATCGACCTTGACGCCGACCTCCGCTTTATCACCACACAAGCCGACCACCTGCTCGGCGTCAACGTCGAGGGTGGTATGGACTTTGACGGTAACGGTGTGATCGACTTGGTCATCGGGGCCTCGGGCATGGCCCCACCCACCCAAGGGGAAGGGGGCGACGATATCCTGGTTGGCATGGACAGCCCCGGCGATGTGTACCTTTACTGGGGCGAAGACTTGGCACCTGGCGTGCACGATGTGGCCGAAGCGTCCATCCACATCGAAGGCGAGGCCCTTAACGACCACGCAGGGATTCGGGTGACCAGCCCAGGCGATGTAAACGCAGATGGTGCCGATGATTTACTCATCGGTACCGAGAGGGGTCAAACCGGCCTTGGCCGAGGGTATTTGCTTACAGGCTTGCGGGGACCAGGGTTGTGATGGACCGGGCACCGAGCAAGCTCGCCCCATCGCCGTAAATCTCCAGTGTCATCGACGTGGCCGTCAGCATCGGCCTCGTACAAGGCGTCTGTCGCGATGGGTCAGCCAATCCGTGTTGGCCTCGAACCCCATCAAGGGCGGCCCAAAAAAAGTTTCATCTTTCCTTAGAAAACTGAAATGGCGCCAACTCCCCAGTGTCGATACAAGGCCGCCATGACAAACACACCACTCAACCGCCTGCGTCTGATGGGCATGATCGAGGGCCTCTCATTTTTGGCTCTTCTCTTTATCGCCATGCCCCTGAAGTACATTTACGGCGACCCCAGCTGGGTCAAAATGGTCGGACAGGTTCACGGCATGTTGTGGATCGGCTTTTGCTTTGTCCTGTGGGACACCAAATCCAAGCTAAACTGGACGCTTAAACAAGCGATGGTCCCATTTATCGCTGCAGTCCTTCCTTTTGGCCCATTTTTGATCGATCGGAAACTTCGAGACTTCTAAACGCCGCTTGAGACTGACCACCGGTGTCCGCTAAGAGCGCGGCCTTCTGCGCTTTGGGCGATTTTCTGGAATCGCGACCGAAGGGTCTTCTGGCCATGCGTGTCTGGGGTATCGTCCGCGCAGGGCTTTTCGGACCTCGGCGTAGCTCGTAGCCCAAAATCCGGCGAGGTCTTTAGTGACCTGTGCGGGTCGCCCGTTTGGGGCCAAAAGCTGTACCGTAATGGCCACACCACCCAACTTTGGCGTGTGCATCAACCCAAACATCTGTTGCACCCTGGCCGCCAACACAGGCGCTGCTCCAGCCGGATATTCCAGGCGTATTTTGGCACCGCTCGGCACTGTCATCCGCTCAGGCGCGACCGTATCTAGCCGCTGTTTGAGGTTCCAGGGCAGACGGGAGGCCAGATCTGCACACAAGTTGATTTTCTGCAGTGCCTCAAAAGAGCGACGGCCTGAAACCCAGTCCCCCAACAGCAGCTCAGGTTTTTGAATCCAATCCGGCCATTCTTCATTGGGAGAGACCGACTCAGCAAAGCGAAGCCGCGCCAGCAAGTCGCCATAATCGCCAGTCTCTGGAAAAAGCCGCGCAAAGCGTGGCGCCGCTGCAGCAGCAAGCACCGATGACACCGCGTCGGAGCACCTCATATCTTGGGCCGGCCGCGCCGCGATCACAATTCGACCCCAGCGCCGCACCGACTGGCAACGCACCGCGTTTCGGTCTTTGTCGAACACAGCTTCATCTTTCCAATGGGTCTCCAAACACTGCGGGTCGATCTCCGCAGCGACACGAATCAAGGGTGCCCGCCGCTTGGAGCCTGCAGTCATGGTTACCGCCACCATCCACTCGCCGGCGCCGACGCCTGGCCCCAACTCAACCCCAACACCGCTCGCAAGCAGCACCGACCGACTATTGGGTTCACGGCGCTTGCCAACACGGTCTGGAAATCCCGCCACGAGGGCGGCCACAACCGGATGGCCCTTCGACGAAACACCGCCACTCAGCTTTAAGCGCCCGCCCACCCGTACCAAGTCATCCCGCACGCGGCGCACCAGCGACAAAGCCCTGACGTCTGCTCCGGTGTGGGCTGTTGTGTCGAGCCAATCCAGCCGGGTGAGCAAATCGGCCACTTCTTCGCCCGGCCAGGGATCTCGCTCGCTCGCCAGTGCTGCTGCACCTGCAGCCTGATGCAACACACCCGACACAAGCCCCGCGGCCACCACCCGACCCAAACGGGGATGAACCGGCAGACGGGCCAAAGCCCTGCCCATCTCCGTGATCTGTCCATCTTTGAGCGCATGTAGCGCAGTCAACAGGTTGACAGCGTGAGCAACCGATGCTGCGGGGGGGCGCTGAAACCACCCGAAAGTGCTGGGCGTGGTCCCCCAAAAGTACAACTCCAACACCGTCGAGGCCAAATCAGCGAGGGCGACCGCTGGCAAGTCATGGGCATCCCGAAGCCCGTGGCTGGAGGCCGACCATAAACGAACACACTGCCCAGCTTGGTCCGACCCGCACGCCCAGCCCGTTGCTCTGCCGAGGCCAAAGAAACCGGGACCGTCTCCAAACGCTCAACCCCCAAGCGCGGATCAAAGCGAGGCCGTCGAACCAAGCCGGTGTCGATCACCGTTGTGACCCCGTCAATTGTGACCGAGGTCTCCGCAATATTGGTGGCCAAGATCACTTTTCGCCTACAACTCGGCGCGATTGCCCGGTCTTGGTCGACAGCTTTAATGCGCCCATGAAGGACCAAGACGTCTACCGAAGGACCCAAGTCACGGAGCGCTGCACGCACCCGCTCGATCTCTGCGACCCCGGGTAAAAACACCAACACATGGCCTTCACCATCTTGAGACACCACCTGGCGAACGGTCTTGGCGACCTGAGGCTCCATGTGGCGGCTAGGGTCTAGAGCCTGATGAAGAATCGATACATCAAAACACCGGCCGCCTGCGCTTACCACTGCCACAGCCTGGTGCCCGCCCAAAAACTCCACCACGGGTGCCACATCCAAAGTGGCCGACATCACGATTATTTTCAGGTCTGGCCGAACCCCCGCCACGACCTCTTTTAGCATCGCGAGCGCCATGTCTGACTGCAATGAGCGCTCATGAAACTCATCTAAAATAACAGCGCCTACCCCCTCCAAAAAAGGGTCGCGCTGCATCCAGCGGGTGAGCAAGCCCTCTGTGAGCACCAAGATTTCGGTCGCGTCGGTGGCTTTGCGGTCAAAACGAACATGATAGCCAACCCGGGTGCCCAGGGGCGTGCCATCTTCAAATGCGATGCGCTTGGCACACGACCGAGCCGCGACCCGCCGTGGCTGCAATAACAACACCTTGCCTTGCACAACCTCAGCCACAGCTGGGGGCACCCGCGTGGTTTTCCCGGAGCCTGGTGGGGCGGTCAGCACCAAAGACGACCGTCCGAGCAGCCCCGCCCTCAGCTCAGCCAAGACCCCATCGACCGGTAAGGGTATTTTCAAGCCCACCGCCTCACCCTTCGAGCAATGCTGCCCGCAATTGGGCTTGATTCAAACCCTTTTTGGCGACCTTGGACCACCGGCGAAGCACCAACTCTGGTGCCGCTTTTCCAGATTTTATCGCCCGGTAAAGCTTTGGGCTCACGCCCGCTTCATCCAGGGTGCGCTTGAGCGCTGACCACCCATGCTTTTCACGTTTCTTTTCATAGCGAGATCGCAGGTCGTTGATCGTTGACATCCCCCGCTTGTCGCCCTTGGCTTTGAGCTGCTTGACCAACAGATCATGGGCTTGACGCGCAGCACCCAAAGAAGGGCTCTGCTTAAGTTTGATGTTTGTCCCCGCAACCGCTGGAATCAATTCGAGCAACCAATCACTCGCCAGATGCGCGGTATCCGAGAGGGGGTTTGGCTTCGCAGGCAACTGCTCGCTAGCGCTTGCAACTGGGGGGGAAACGCCGAGTTTGGCGATCAACTGTGAACGCAAATCAGACAACTCAGGTCCTTTTACCCGGAGCAGACAACGCACTCCAGTTTTGCTCCTCTTCTTCAGCGCCAGACGCCCGCTCTACCTTGAGTCCCATATGGGTATCAAAGCGTACCGACCCCTTGCTGCGCTTCCAAAATTTCCACGCCCCATAGGCCGGTCCTGGCGGCACCAAAAATTTCGGCCCTTTGCCTATCAACTCCGCTCGGCCCCAGGTCTGTAAAGCCTCGCGCACATGAGGCCACTCCTCGCGTTTCCAATAAAATAACAACGCTCGCTGACGGCTTCGCTCGCGGTCACCACGGGCGACAAACACCTTCTTTTTTGTATACGGGTCGATACTCGACACATACATGGCGGTCGCGATGGTCGCTGGGGTGGGCATAAACATTTGAACTTGCCGCGGCCTCAAGCCAGAGGCCTTCATGTACAAAGCCAACTCAATGGTTTCAGTGGGGCCGACGCCCGGGTGAGCGCACTGGAAATACGGCACCACATATTGCTCTTTATTGGCTTTTTCATTCGAGGCCTTGAAACGCCGCATAAAGTCATCGAAATACTCAATATTGGGCTTTCGCATCATTTGAAGCGCGGCGGGGCTAGCATGCTCAGGAGCGACCGAAAGCTGGCCTTGAACATGATGGGCAGCCAACTCCTCTACAAACTCTGGGTCGAGTGCGGCCAAGTCGTACCGAATACCGGAGTTGATATAAACCCGCCGGATACCCGGCAATTTTCGGGCAGCCCGAAGTAACTTTA
Source organism: Deltaproteobacteria bacterium UBA796 (assembly GCA_002296975.1). GTDB lineage: Bacteria > Myxococcota_A > UBA796 > UBA796 > UBA796 > UBA796. The sequence continues at coordinate 13,146 of DBIS01000341.1, forward strand.
AAAAAGGTTTGTGGTCGGTACCATAGTGCTTGCAGCGAATCGGATGCAAGCAACTCACCCGGCGACACACAGCGTTGGCTGCTGGACTCTCGCAGCGCATATGGAACATATTGGCTGTCGGACCACCAAGGTCTGTGACGATGCCATTAAAGCCCTTGCGCTTGGGAAGGGCTGCCACCTCTCGGAGCACACTTTCAGTCGACCGACTGGTGACGTCTTTGCCTTGATGAATCGTCAACGCACAAAAACTACACCCACCTGAACAGCCCCGATTGACGGTGACCGAGCCGGCGATTGAGGTCAAGGCCGGGATGGGCTTTCGGTAGCAGGGATGAGGCGTGTACACATACGGAAGCTCGTGCAGCCTGTCCATCTCGGCGGTTTCGAGGGGACGGGTGGGCGGATTTTGAACCACATAGCGGCTGCCGTGCTGTTGAATCAACGTGCGACCACAATGGGGGTTGGACTCCCGATACATGTGGACCGTGACCTTGTTCAGGCCGCGGCGGTCCGCCTTGCACTCCGCCAAAGATGGGAGCACCGTGACGTCATCGCCCTCAGGCACGGACTCTTTAGCACCGAGCGCATAAGCGGTACCCGGCACATCTCGGCACGCTGTTATCGACTGGCCATTCGCGAGCCGGCGGGCGATTTCGACGATTGCGAGTTCACCCATGCCGTAAACCAAAAGGTCGGCCTTCGCGTCCAGTAAAATCGACCCACGAATCTTGTCTTGCCAAAAATCATAATGGACCAGACGCCGGAGCGACGCCTCGACGCCACCCACCACAATCGGAAGCCCCGGATGAGCCTGGCGGGCGCGAGACACATAGGGAATTGTCGCACGGTCGGGGCGCAAACCCCGCTCGCCACCAGGAGAATAGGCATCGTTGGAGCGAATCCGACGGCTGGCCGTATAGTGGTTGACCATCGAGTCCATATTGCCGGCTGTGATGCCCATGAACAGTTTTGGTCGACCCAGCACCTGAAACGAGGCCGCATCTTCCCAGTCGGGTTGCGCGATGACCCCCACAGTAAAGCCATGGTCTTGTAGCCACCGCCCAATCGCCGACACGCCCCACCCAGGGTGATCCACGTAGGCGTCGCCCGTAACAAGGATGACATCTAAATCTTGATGGCCCGCCTCTTCGCGGGTCATGGGTAAGGCTCGTGCTTTGATGCTCATGGTCACCCTCTAACCCAGGCAACAGTCCCGCTTGAGACAGCCATGCAACGCTTGACCCATCAACCTTGGGTTTTGGGCCATTCGAGGGTCAACCTGCCCATGCCACCAGCGCGCAATTCACGCAAAAAGATCTCACTCGCCTTTTGTAAATTGAGCATCCCGCCTCGCCCTAAACAACCCCGTCTCGCACCAAGATGTTCGAGCAATTCATAGGGTTCATACTCGGTTTTTTCAATTTTATATTTTTCAGCAAGTCGCTCTGGATACCGCGCTATCATGTACCGTGCTGCAAAGAAGGCAATCTCGTCGAGATCGAGCACAGCGTCCCTAATCGCCCCAGTCACAGCCAAACGAGAGCCACATTCCGGCGGGTCGAGCCTGGGCCACAAAAATCCTGGCGTGTCGAGCAACACAAAGTCTTTGGCCGCCTTGATACGGGCCTGATGTTGGGTGACCGCCGGCCGGTTTCCCACTTTGGCGATGGCCCGCCCACACATAATGTTGATCAGGGTGGACTTGCCCACATTGGGAATACCGAGAATCATCGCCAAGATGGGCCGGCCGCCTTTTCTGCGATCAGGAAGCATTCCACGGGCGACATCCAACAAGCCCTTCACCTCTCCGGACTTTTCTTTTTGCACAGCGATGGCCCGCACGCCGGGGGTGTTTTCAAGATGCCGAATCCACGCTCCCGTCGCCCCAGGATCCGCCAGGTCAGCCTTGTTGAGAATCTTAAGAAATGGTTTTTCACCCCGAAGCTCTGGCACCAGCGGGTTGGAGCTGCTCCCAGGTATTCGTGCATCCAAAATCTCCATCACCAAGTCGACCTTTGGCATCGCTTTGGCGATCTCGCGCCGGGCTTTATTCATGTGCCCAGGGAACCAGTTTATGCGTGCATCCGCCATGAGCTCTCCCTTGTTTTAGAGCAAACCGAGGTCGCCAGCGCCCTCTCGGATCACCTCGACATCGCCTTGTGTGAGGTCGAGAATGGTCGTAGACAGGCCACTCATTTCCTCTCCGAGGTCTACGATTAAGTCCAAACCATGCCCATGACTTTCAGTAATTTGGAACCCCATGGTCAACACCTGACCCTGGGCGTCAGCAGGCACACTCGTGGCCACCAATGGGCGACCGAACTGCTCAATAACCGCCAAGGTGATGGCCTCATTTGGTACCCGAAGCCCCACCACTGCACGCTTGTTTTTAAGGATCTTCGGCAAGGTACGGCTTGATTTCAGGAGCACAGTGAAGTGGCCTGGCACGATGCGGTTCAGGATTTTGAAGGCATGCCCATCGACATTGGCCATCTCTGTTGCCATCGAAATGGAGCTGCACACCAAGGACAAGGGCTTGCGCTCATCTCGGCTAGGCTTGAGGGCCAACATGCGTTGAACCGCCTTTTTCGCCCCCGCGTCACAACAAAACATCCAGCTGGTACCTGCAGGCATCGCCAACACACCGTTGTTGTTCAAGACCTTGCAAATCTGGTCTAAATGCCGCTGGTTTGGCGGGTCGTCGAATGTATACAGATGTTCGCCCATGCCCCCCACTATCGAGGCGTCGACCATTCGACGACCAAGATGGTTAAAGCCAAACAATGGATCCACTCTCACAAGCCGTACTCGGCGCAGCGGCAGCCCAAGCGCTATCTAAAAAAACGCCCTTAAAAACGGCATTATGGGTGGGCGCACTGGGTGGTGTCCTGCCCGATGTCGATGTGCTAATTCGGTCGAGTGAAGACCCACTTTTGTTTTTGGACTACCACCGCCACTTCACCCACTCCCTCGCTTTTATACCCTTTGGCGGCGGGATCGCGGCATGGATAGCGAGCCGATTGAGTCGCGGGGTGCACAGCTTCCGAAGCCTGTGGTTGCCCGCCACTTTGGGCCTTGGGACCCACGGTTTACTGGATGCGTGTACCAGCTATGGCACCTTTTTACTGTGGCCATTTTCAGGCGCACGCATCGCTTGGCATAATGTCGCCATCATCGATCCCCTGTTCACTTTGCCGCTCTTGGTGGGTGTTGTGGTCGCCATGCGAAGAAAAAATAGAGCCGTCGCAAAGGCTGTGCTCCTTGGCTCCATCCTGTATCTACTGGGCGGCGTGTTTCAGCATCACCGCGCTCAAACCGCTTACCGGGCCATCCATTCCCAACGGGGTCACACCCCTGAAAACCCACAGGTCAAGCCGAGTATCGCAAACAACATTCTGTTTCGAGGTTTTTACCGCCAAGGAGATGTGTACTACACAGACGCCATCCGCGTGCCGTGGTGGGGCCCTGTAAAAACATACCCAGGCACCACCGTGGAAGCCCTCGATGTTTCAGCCATGACCGCCACACTCGAGGCCATCCACGCCAAGGACTTGTTGCGATTTTCTGACTTCTCTGGTGGGTTTTTGATCCGCCACCCCGGTGAGCCTGGCACCGTCAGCGACTTTCGCTATGCCGCTGTTCCAAATGCAGTGGCGCCGTTGTGGGGGGTGGTTGTCGACGATGCCGTACCGGGAAAACACTTGGATTTCAAACGCTTCAACCAGGTTGACGCCACCGCCCGTGCTTTGTTCATCAGCCAACTCTTGGGTCGATAATCTCGCTTGGCCGGCATAAAGAGCTCTGCCCACTTTTCCGTTGGACCCATCATGCTCGGATTTTCAAAGCGCAATAAAAAGCTTCCCTCTTGGGAGCTGCCAGCCCGCCCCGGCGAGAGCGCCAGCGACCTCAAAGAACGCCGCCGCCAAGCCTATTTTGATGACCAAATCGAGAATAATATCGAGTGGTTCAAGCGCATGGACTTTCAGATCGATGTGAGCGGACTGGACGTGCTCGACCTGGGTTGTGGCCACGGAGCCCTCTCGATCGGTTTTGCAGAGCGGGGGGCGCAATCTGTGCTCGGCATAGACCTAGACGATGACCGAATCGACTTCGCCCAGCGAACCATCGCTCACAAATACCCACACCTGTCTGACCGGGTCGCGTTTCGATGTGAAGACGTCAACACGGCCACCGATCGCTTTGACCTCATCGTCTCCAAAGATGCCTTCGAACACATCGACGACCTGCCCAAGGTCATTGGCCAGCTGCACAAGCTTCTCAAACCGGGCGGCCACTTAGCGGCCGGCTTTAGCCCCCTGTACTACAGCCCATTTGGTGACCACGCTCGCTTCAAGTTGGGCGTCCCCTGGGCCCACGCTGTGCTGCCCGAGGCGGCTTTGGTGTGGTGGCTAAATAGAAGGACCGGCTCTTGTGTGAGCGATGCGATGGACATCGGCCTCAATCGGCTCACACCAGAGCAATTTCGGGCCATTTTTGAGGGCCCTGACTGGGATGAAATGAAGATCAGCTACAACCGCGGTGACAACCCACTTTTCCCAGTATTTAGAGCCGTGAGGCAACTCAGCCCCATCGAGAAGTTCTTCACCACCAGCATTTATGCAGTGGCCCGAAAATCGATGGGCTGATGGTCCTGGTCAAGCCTTAGCTGGCGCCCATCGACTCTGCTGCCTTCTCCATCAATGACTGAAGACGCGAGGCAAAGCCCTTCGGGTCATCGAGTTTTCCCTCAGCGATACATGCGTGGTCTAATAACAGCCGTGCAAAGGGCTCAAGGCCGGTAGCACCATCATTATTGAGCTTCGCGAGGGTCTGCACCAAGGCGTGATCGGGGTTGATCTCAAGTACCCGTTGTGCCCCAGGGCCAACCTCTTGATTGGCCGCTTTCAAGATGCGTTCCATATTCGACCCCATGCCACCGGCCTTGTCTACCAGCACCGACGGACTCTCCGTGAGTCGGCTTGACATGCGGACTTCTGCGACCTCTCCATCGAGCAACTCAGCCATCCATGTGATCAGTGGGCGGGCTTCATCCTTGGCTTTCTTGGTGTCCTCATCGTCGTTCGCTTCATCTTCGGGAAGGTCACCGGTGAGCACGCTCTTGAGGTTCACCCCATCAAACTCGCTGATGGACATCGCCACCCACTCGTCGACGGGATCGGTCATCAACACCACCTCCCACTCCCGCTTTTTGAAACCCTCGAGTACCGGGGCTGCCTGAATGCGATCTTTGTCGACAGAGGTGAAATACCACATGTCCTCTTGACCCTCTTCCATGCCTTCTTTGATCTCGGCCAGAGAGATTTGAGCACCCTCAGACTCGGTGGTCTCAAAGCGAAGCAACTCTGTGAGCAACTTTTTGGAGTTTCCGGCGTCTTCTGCGATGCCTTCTTTGAGAATGTGACCAAACTCACCCCAAAACAGGTCGTAGGTGATGTGATCTTCTTTTTTGGCCTCGGCCGCCAGGTGCTTGAGCAGCTTTTTGGTGATCTGCTTGCGAATGGCTGCCACCATCGGTGTTTGTTGCAAAAGCTCACGGCTGACGTTGAGGTCGAGGTCTGGAGCATCGATGACACCAGAGACAAAGCGTAAAAAGCGCGGCACGATCGCCTCTGCGTGGTCGAGGACCTTGACGCCTTTTTGATACAACTGAACCCCAAGCTTAAAGTCCAAACGGTCGAGCTGGAAGGGCCGATTTTTTGGGATGAACAACACGGCGTTGAACTGCAAGGTGCCTTCAGCGCGAATGTGAATCCGTGTGAGGGGCTCGTTCCAGTCCATGCTGACATGCTTGTACAGCTCTGTGTACTCCTCTTCGGTGACATCACTTGGAGATGCCGACCAGATGGCCCGCGCTCGGTTGACTTGCTCGTCTTCGATCTTGACTGGGTAGGGCACAAAGTCAGAGTGTTGACGAACAAGGCCGCGCAGCTTGTCTGCATCGGCAAAGTCTGTCGCATTTTCACGCAGCTTGAGTGTGACAGACGTGCCCCGAACGGTCCGTGAACCTGTCTTGACCGTGTATTTATCACCGCCATCTGAAGTCCAGCACACTGGCTTGGCATCTGGCAACGCCGAGAGGCTCTCTACCGTCACTTCATCGGCGACCATAAACGATGCATAAAAACCAACACCGAACTGACCAATCAGCGCATCGGGGTTTTCGCCCTTCTCTTTTAGTGCCTCTGCAAAGGCACCCGTACCACTGTGGGCGATGGTGCCCAAGTGCTCGGCGGCCTCGTCCTCTGTGAGTCCAATACCATTGTCTTCGATGGTGATCGTTTTGGCATCTGCATCAAAGCTGATGGAAATCGTTGGGTCGCCTTCAATGCTGAGTAAATCATCACGCTGAAGGCCCACAAAGCGCACCTTGTCGAGGGCATCCGAAGCATTCGAAATGAGCTCGCGCAAGAAAATCTCACGGTCGGAGTAAAGCGAGTGTGTGACCAAATTAAGAATTTGGCGGGTATCTGCCTTGAATCGTCTAGAGCCCATGTAAAAACCTCTGTTTTTGAGTGTAGGCAACGCACCTACGAAGTCGTAGCAACCGTGTCAAGCCAAGCCGACAACTGGCCTAAATCTGTGGCCAAAAAAGTGGGATTTCTCGCGGTCAGCGCGGCGACCGAGTGAACCCCCCAAGACACCGCCACATTCCGCACACCCAAAGCCGCCGAGAGGTCCAAATCGAAGGTGGTATCACCCACCATGATGGCATCGCGTGCAGACACCCCCAACGCTTCAAGCGCACGGTGTAAAACCGCGGGGTCTGGCTTTCCTGGAGTGCCGGGCAAAATCCCGTGGATGGAATCAAAATACGGGACCAGACCCATTCGTGTCGTCGCCCGAATCGCTCCACTTTGGCTCTTTCCGGTGGCGATGGCCAGCTTGATTCCTCGTGATTTAAGATGAGACAACAATGTGAACACCCCATCAAAAGGGCGCTCCATGGTGGCCGCAAGGCTGACATATTCGGCGGAATAATCTGCGATCATTGTGGCGAGACTTGAGCCGCTCACCCCAAATAAGGCCGCCAACATGGGCCCGAGGGGCTCACCGATACGCTGGCGAATATCGTGGTCACTCACATCAAAGATGCCCGCGGCTTGTGCCACAGTTTGAGCCGCCTTGACCACACAAGGAACAGAGTCCGCCAAAGTGCCGTCGAGATCGAAGATGATAGATGTAGCCATGGCCCACTACTTAACACTGGCACGACCCATCCATTTGGCGGTGCCCCCAATCAAAAAATCTCGGTTTTTTGGGGATGGTGCGCCAGTGGTGAGCGCTGCGGAGGCCATGGTGTTTGTGGACGGTGTTCGGAAAAAGTTTCCCGATGCCGGCCATCATTGCTTTGCTTGGCGGCTAAAATCTGGTGACGCGGGCTTTCGCACTCACGACGATGGTGAGCCTGGTGGCACCGGTGGCCCACCCATTTTGAACCACATCGATGGCGCTGGCCTGGTGGGCGTGGTCTTTGTGGTGACCCGGTATTTTGGAGGTACAAAGCTTGGAAAAGGGGGCTTGATTCGCGCTTATGGTGGCACTGCGGGGGCGGCGATCAAGGCCGCTGAGATCATCTCAATCCAAGAGACAACCACCTTGAAGGTCCGCACCAGCTACGCCGACCAAGGCACCATCGAAGGGGTGCTGCGAGGCTTTGGGCTGACGATACACAACCCGAGCTATGACACCCAAGTTTGCTTTGATGTGGCCGTGCCCGTTGAAGATGCAGCCCAACTTCAGGGCATGCTCGTCGAGGTGACCAGCGGAAGGGTGTGCTTTGCTTAAGGGCGGGTGTGGTAGCCGCTGATCGCGTATCGAACACCGTATGACGTGTCGGATGAGCAGGTACCAAACTGATTCGTTTGAGTGACCTCAATGGTGAGCGTAGAGCCGGCCGAAACCACCAGTCCCGCGCTAAAAGTCTGTTGCACACTCAAACCCGAAGACGACACATAATCATAATATTGTTTTGCAAAAGAGGAATTGGTTTCAAATGAAGCCACGGTGTCGCCGCTGTCCAATTTGAGGGTGGTGTGATGGGAGCGCTTGCATGAGGCTTGGCTAAATGAGGTCAACACCACATCGGTCAACACAAGGTCTTGGTCTGCTGGTGCGGTAAACAGCAGTACCGGTGACCCGCTGTATGCAGTCCCGCCGGTGGACACGACGGGGTTCGCCCCAAAAGAGACCGCTCCACCCGTGGGGTATGCGTTGGCTTGGCCCAAACAGAGACTGCTGGCCAAGGCCACTGCGAGCGGTAGGCCAAGATGATGTCTGAGGTGGGTTGCTTGCATGGGTGTGCTCCAAATGATGGTGTAACCCTAAAAGGTATAATGCACGCCAAGGGCCAATCTAGTCCCACCGATGCTCAGTATCTCACTGCGTGGTGTACCAGAAGCCGTCGCCTCGATCACTGTACCCCAAGGGCTCTTTGTAGTCCCTCCAATATGGCCCCAAAAACCGAGCTGCCCAAGGAGCAGATCCGCAGTCAAGCCCGCCAGGTAGTACTGGTGCGAAGTGGACTCTTCACGGGTCTCTAGGAACGATGTGGCAACCGGCTTGGTGACCGTCCGGCTCCCGACCCCACCTTCGATACCCATCTGAAAGGCATCGGTATACACAAAGCTGTAACGAGTGGCCACACTGAGTGCGCTGTACGCTGCCGACGGGAGGGCTCCATACTCTGATACGGATGTATGCGACCCGGTGGTGTACTCACTGACAACCTTCACCCGCCCACCAGCCGTTGCGTGGGCGATGGGTGCGATAGAGAACGCTTGGCCAATCCGATCGATGGATAAACCGGCACCGGTGGTCACAAAGACCGTTTGCTCCTTAACCACAGGCGGTGGCGGGGCGACAACCACGCGCGGCGGCGGTGGTGGTGGCGCGTGATATTTGGGAATCGACATCGGCACCAAGTGCACGTGTCGATTCCAGTATCCACCACGCCGTGGGGTTGCAGCACTATGGGCTGTGGCCATGTTCCTCATCAGCGCGATAAAACCGCTAGCCCACTCCATCTTTGGGTGAGCAAAAGCATCGTGAGCCATTTCCTCGAAGGCCCGAACATCGGTCAAGCCTGCAAAACTGGGGGCCACAGCGCTGAGGTCTGGCGCCCGGATCACCAGGGCCGAATAGGCCTTGACTGCACGCTCCAAAACCTCCGCATCCGTGGGCGTGTCCGCCGTTATTTCTGATTCATCATAGGAGTAAATATCCACAGCAAAGGGCACGTTCACCAAGTCTGGAACAGCCCAAGGGCGGCGCTGCTCCTTGCACCACCGGCGAAGCTCATCCAGGCTGGAGAGACGAAAATCGACATCATCTTCAGGCTGAAACCAGCGTGGCGAGAAGCTCTTGGTCCTCAATCCTCGAATATCCTTCAAGTCCGAAAACAGCCGCTGATCCTTTGGCGCCCGGTGGTGAATAAGGGTGTGCTTTCCAGAGGCTTTTACCATCGCGCTAATTTCATAGCGCCCACCAGCCTCAGCCGGAAAGGGCCTCCCTCCTGAATACCCTTTAACGTCGGCATCGAGGGTCACTTGAATCTGGGTCACACCAGAGCCCTTGCCAACCCGGAAGCGCGGCGACAACTTATCGATATACTCACCATTTTTGGTGTCTGCGACCCTCACCTGAAGGGTGACCTCCTGGCCAGGCTTACAATCTGTACTCACATAGAGCGAGGCACTGACCCCGAGTGGATCTCGCCCATAACCCCACTCTGCCATCTCCTGGCTGCCAAGTGGCTCCACCCAAACACATGGCTCGTCACTCGACACCACCACCGAGGTACTGTACACAGCACGGCTGCCCGTCGGCACCAAGCCAATGCTCAACTCAACCCACTCTCCGCGATCGGGGATGCCATTATGGTGACCGGATGTCCCGATATCGGACACGAGGTGGGTGGCTTTTTTGGAGACCGCGAAGTGCTGGCCAACGCCACCACGAACCCCTAATGGCATCTTCATTTGGCTGACCGGCACCCAAACTGGCTCCGGCAAATTCAGCCACTGATAGATCACCCGGTCTGCATATTGACCTGTAATAAGCGGTATCACCCGGTCCAAAAATCTGCTTGTGTCACGCCCCCCTCCCCATGGACGGGTGGTGTTGTCCATATACGAGGTCCACGAACTTGGTTTCACCTGTGCTGGAAGATCCGCCGACTGCACATTCATGCGAGCGGTGGCCACCGCCCTCAGTTGGTTCTGATACCCACGACTCGCTCCAATCGAAAAGTCATTCAGCAACACCAAACCTGGGTCGGAGGCATTTGCCACACCCGAAATGGACAATGCAACGACCAGCGATATCAACATATTTATCTCCAAAAGTGTGTGACTGTCGCACACAAATTAAAGAGAATCAAATTTCATTTAACAAAAAAAATGCCTTCCTAGCCCGACTATGCGAGGTTGTGGAAAATATGATTAACGTCATCATCCTCTTCAAGTTTGGCGATCATCGCCATCACCTCGTCGGCCTCATCCTCTGACAACTCCATAAAGTTTTCAGGCACATGCTCCAAAGCGGTCGAGGTGACTTCTACTTTTAGCCCCTCGAGACCCGCTTGCAGGGTGCCAAAATCCTCGAAGCCACAGCGCAAGACCCAAATGGTGTTGCCATCGTCATCAGTTCCCTCACCCATTTCATCAAGACCGTGGTCGATCATCTCGAGTTCGAGCATCTCCGCGTCGTCGATGTGCTCGGGCTTGATTCTAAATACACCCATGCGGCGAAACTGAAAGGACACCGAGCCAGTCGCCCCCATATTTCCGCCCTTTTTCTTGAAAGCGTGCCGCACATTGGCCACTGTTCGGGTGGGGTTGTTCGTGGATGTCACCACCATCACCGCCACGCCATGGGGCGCGTAGCCCTCGTAGATCGCCTCGGCCCAATCCTCGGCATCGGTGCCCATCGCTCGCTTGACTGCACCCTCGATGGTGTCTCGAGGCATAGAGATCGACCGGCCATTCTGAATTGCTCGCCGCAAAGATGGATTGGTGTCCGGGTCTTCTCCTCCCGCTTTTACGGCGGTGGTGATCTCTCGAACCACCCGGGTAAACGCTTTTGACACCGACTTGTTTCGGGCCATTATCGTCGCTTTTCGGGCCTCAAAAAAACGTCCCATTCATACCTCTCGGGCCATGGCCCCATAGTTACTCCACCAGCCTATTCGACTGCGCTCAACCGTCCACCTCCGTTGTGACGCTCCTTGACACTTGGGTGGAGGCACTGCGGCCTGCTCCAAGCGCATTTAGCACCACATCGGCGACAACAACTGGGTCCATGTCGTCATTGCACAGCATCACATCGATGAGTGCAGTTTTATTCTCAGGCCAGGTGCTCACCAAAATGTGAGACTCCGCCAAGAACAAGACCGCCGTCACACCATGTGGCACATAGCGACACTCCGCCTGGCCCACCACTTTGGCCGACACCGCATCCGCACCCGCGAGCATCGCAGCCCCGATGACCTCCAAATCATTCAAAGGGCCGTCACATTCAAATGCGTCGACCAGCAGGTGTGGGATGATGATTTTGCTCAATTGAAACTGCTCCAGCCTGCACGGTAATACCGGCTCACCGTGGCGGTAGTCAAGCGGTTGATATCAACCTCACGCCGCCCCAAGTCCGCAGGGAAATGAAACATCGATAATAATGCGCCTTCATCCAAAAAACGGGTCTTAAGCGCCGGACGAAGCTTGGCCTTCTTGAGGGTGTCGGGCCCGAGCATCACGAAGCCCCACTCGCCAAAACTGGGCACGTTCAGATGATAAGGACGCACCACTTGACCCTCGCCGAGGACCGACTCCAAGGTTTTAACGATGCACCAAAAAGCGTCTGGGGAAAAATAGGGCGAGGTCGCTTGGGTGACCAACACTCCGCCCGGCTTCAAATGCTTGGCCATCAACCGGTAGGTACTCTGAGAATACAAGCGGGCCAAGGTGTCGTCGTTCGGATCAGGAAGGTCCATTAAGATGACATCCCAATATCGGGTGCTGTCCTGAACAAAGCGCACAGCATCCATGGGGCTCACGACCACTCGGGGGTCACCGAGGGCGCCGCCATTCAACGCGACCAGTGGGCCGCCGGATTGAAACAAGGCGATCAACTCCGGGTCTAGGTCCACCAAGTCGACCGACTCCACCCCCGGGTGGCTCAAGACGGTGCGCACGGCAAGCCCATCGCCGCCCCCCAAAATCAACACCTGCGAGGGCGCCTCCACAGCGCTCAAAGCCGGGTGAACCAAGGCCTCATGGTAGCGATATTCATCGACGGTCGAAAACTGCAGGTGGCCGTTTAAATACAGCCGTGTGTCATCTCTCCACCGGGTCACGACAACCCGTTGATACGGGGTGGTTTGCGTCAAGACGACGGGGTCTTGATACAGTTGGTCCTCAGCCCAGGTGGTGGTCTGAGCCGCGGTAGCAAATACCAGGCCCAACACCAAGCCGATGCCCACACCCGCCACTTTCATGGAGCGCACCCCGGGCAAATTGTCGGCCATCCAGTGCATCGCGACGAAGGCGACGCCCAAGTTGACCAAGCCCAACAACGCCGCAGTACGCACCAAGCCCAGATGGGGCAGCAACACCAAAGGGAAAAGCACCGAGCCCAACAGCGCGCCAGCATAGTCAATGGCCAACACCCGAGAGACCGCCAAGCGGACCGAAGAGCCACTCTCGAGGATGCGCAGCAAAATGGGGATCTCCAGACCCACCAAAGTGCCAATACCAATGCTCACTAGGCCCAAGACGACCACAAAGCCCGATTGTGTGTAGATGTAAGCGCCAAATAATATCAGCGCCGAGAGCCCACCCAGCAAGGCCAGGGCCAGCTCTGCGGCCACAAACCAGCTCGGGAGAGCGGTACGGGCAAACTGGGCGAGCCACGCGCCAAGCCCCATCGCTGCCAAAAAAACCCCAATGACGATTGAAAACACCGTGACCGATGAGCCGAGCAAGTAGGTGGCCAACGTGCCGGCGATAAGTTCATAAACCAATCCCGCTGCAGCCACCAAAAACACAGAGACCAACAGCAACCGGGCCTCGCGTCTATTTGCCTCCACGCAAACCCCCATGATGGCGGATCCGACCCGATGAGTTGCTCTTGGCCCGCACCGAAACGTCCGCCGGAAATCCAAGGCTTCCCACACCGTTCAGGCCCGCAAAACAAGCAGCACTGAAAATAAGCAATGCGCTCACCATCCCAATCAACACGCTGCGCATGGGGCACTCCTGTTCAAACTAATCATTGCTCGGCCACAGGTTTTGACGGCCAGCCACCGACCAAACACTGATAAAAATACCGGCAATCATCATGAAAAAGCTGGCTTGGTAGGGAACTTTCGGATCAAAGTCTAGCTTTGAAACCGACGCGACGGCCTTCACGCCCTGCTGGCCAGCCTCGCTCAATGACACCTTCAAGCGATACTGACCGCCTTGTGAGACCACAAAGACTTGACGCCAAGTTTTTCGACCCTCCGACCACCGCTCGCCGCCTTCTGTACCATGATAATAGGAGACCTCACGGCCAACAAAACCCAAGCTGATCCCGCTATCTGCATGGACGAGATCAACCTCTGCATACAACCAATTGTTGTTGGCGTTGGTGCTCAAATCTACCGAGACAAGCGCGTCGTCCTCTAGGCTAAACACTTCTGTTTGTCCGGAGACAGGCGATGCCCCAGCATAAACGACGGCTTGCCCAAGAAGCACACCGTCGCCTAAACTCGCAAGCCCGGCGACCACGAGAAACACCAAGCCCATCACCGCCCATGAACCCCCAAACCGTGCGAGTGCTGGGGACCGGCGGGGCGGGCGCAGCACCTGTTTTTTAGGTGTGGGCTCAATGCACTCATCAAAGGAACGCGCCAATAATGAAGGTGACAGGTCGTGGGCGATAAAGGCCTCAACCTCTGCCTCACCGGCCTTGTCTGCGGTCCACTCGACACTCAAACGCTCAGGTGGCAGGCCCGACCATATATTCGGCACATCGATGAGGTCGACAAAATCCAGTTGGTCATTGACTTTAGCGACCCAAGGCAGCGCACCGTCCACGTAAACCAGGGTGGAACGCCCCCGCTCATATTGACGGTAAGTCCGGCCGCCTGGCTGCCTAAAGCGTTGACCCCAAGCCATGCGCTTAATCGCGGCCAACTGTGGAACCCGACCGGTTTTTCGACTGACGGCAACGCCTTCGTCGCCGACCTCGATGGTCACAAAATTGCCCGCGTCATCCACGAGCACATACTCATGACTCTCGCTCGGCCAAGTGCTCCACACCCCATCGTCAAACTCGAAGGACTCATAGACCATCCGGCCTATCACCTCGTAAGCGACGCCTTTGAGTCGCCCGCGAGCCCCAACCATCAAGTGAAAGTCGTCCCGAGGTGGATTTTTACCCAAAAGGCTCGATTGATCACCGTACAGCGCATGAACCGAGCCACAATAATGGCAGGTCAGGGTTTTCACGGGCCTTGGCAAAGGCCGAATATCGAGCGCAGACCCGCACCCTTCACATTGTATGGTTTGACCTTCTTCGCGCGGTGAGTCGGCCCGCCAGGTCTTGGGAAAGTCCACCAATGCCGCGCTGATTGGACGACCGATAAAAGCCACCACACCGTCGGTGGACACCTCGATACTCAAGCGTTCTTTGGCATCGATGGCACTGAGGTCCACATAGCGAATTTGCTCGCCTGGCTCGAAACCATGGGGGAGCTGCCCCTCACCGCCAATGACCGTGGCCTTTCCGGTCTCTGCCACTTGAAATCGCTGACCCAAGACCTGAAAAACCTCACCGACCGAGGCCTTAGCGATCCCTTCGGGCAAGGCGGTGTCGATGGGTTTGTCCAAACGAAAGCGGCCCTCTTCTTCGACCAGCCACATCGGCTCCCCACTGGCATCTTCACAAAACCATTCGTCCCACACACCTCGCCGGTGTTCGATGCGCAAACGGCCAAGCACCTCAACCCGACGCCCACGCACACGCCCATGACCACCCACCCTAAGCGATGATGAGGCCGGTGCGAGTAAAGACACCTTTCCGGCTTTGAGTTGCGCGCCCTTACGGGTGATGACAATCGTGCACTTGGTGCAAACCAAGCTGACGATTCCTGGATTTTGAAGGTGATTATTGCTACCACAACCAGGACAAACGATGCTGAGTTTTTCGGTCAATGGCCTAGCCGCCAATCGATGCCGCGATGATGATAGCAATGCCCAAAAACACACTGCCGACAATCACAGCCAACGCCACATTTTGGTCTTCTTCGATCTCAACCCGCACACTAAAGGGCACAAGCACGGTGACGAGTTTGAAGGCGATGCCCATCAAGAGCATGCCTAGGCCCGCATAAATGACAGTAGATACCAACATGTCGACGTCGAGTTCCATGGCTACTCCAGCTTAATCTTGTGAGAGTATCACCTGTTCATTGCCGTTTCACAAGCCAAGACAGGATACACGAAGCCGATGAAAACGATTGTTGTCACTGCCATCCTTATCTTCGCTTCACCCTTCGCTCAGGCCCAAGAGGCCTTGCCGGTCTTTTCGGAGGGCGCAGAAGGCTTAGGGCTTGGATTTGGGGTCGGAGAACCAACCGGTCTGGCCATCGCGTTCAGGCCAAACGCTGACCACACCATCGCGGCAATGGTTGGCTGGACCCTCACCAAAGGCCAACTGCATGTCCATACAGACTACCTGCTCACTGTGGCCAAAATCGACCCACCAGAGTCTGTGATATCGCTGAATGTTTACGGCGGTGTGGGGCCCACCCTCGACCTGGACACCCAATACCAGCGCAATGGCCTTGGTCTCCGTCTACCGTTGGGCGTATCGATCGCTTTTGATAAGCCCATAGATATCTTCATTGAATTGGCCCCAACCATGGGTGTGCTACCCGACCTCAATATGTCGGCAGGAGGCACGGTTGGTGTTCGCGGCTGGTTTGCCCCTAAACAGGGATCGTCTTTAGATCAGCTGCGAAATCATGACGCCCTAAACACGCGGACGAAAATTCCTGCTGAGTGACCCCCGGTGCCAACTCCAGCACCAAAAATCCATTCTCAGTGACCTGCATCACGGCCAAATCGGTGACGATCATGCTGACACAGCCAAGACCAGTCAGGGGCAATGTGCATGCGTCCACCAACTTTGAGCGACCATCGCGGCTGCATTGAGTCATGGTCACCACAACCCGCTTGGCGCCGTTGACCAAGTCCATGGCCCCACCCATGCCTTTGACCATTTTTCCTGGGATCATCCAGTTCGCAATGTCGCCATTATCAGCCACTTGCATCGCTCCAAGGATGGCCAAGTCGATGTGACCGCCGCGAATCATCGCGAAGCTCTCAGCCGAGTCAAAAAACACGGAGCCCGGGATGGTGGTCACGGTCTGCTTTCCGGCGTTGATCAGGTCGGCATCTTCGTCGCCTTCATAAGGAAAGGGGCCGATGCCCAGCAGGCCGTTTTCACTTTGAAGCACCACCTCTACACCTTTGGGCACATGATTGGCCACCAAGGTGGGCATGCCGATACCCAGGTTGACATAGTCGCCATCATTGAGTTCAAGGGCCACACGGGCTGCGATTTGGTCGCGTGTGAGTGCCATGTCTATGCCTCCTCTCGGCTTCGAACCGTGCGTTGCTCGATCCATTTCTTATAGTCTTTTCCTTCGATAATCCGCTGGACATAGATGCCAGGCAGGTGAATCTCATCGGGGCTGAGTGTGCCGACCGGCACCAACTCTTCGACCTCGGCGATGGTCACCCGGGCCGCCTTGGCCACCAAAGGGTTGAAGTTTCGGGCGGTCTTTCGAAACACCAAGTTTCCGTGGGTATCGCCGCGCCAAGCTTTGACGAAGGCAAAGTCACCGGCAAGCGCCTCCTCGAGCACACACTCACGGCCATCAAAATGACGGGTCTCTTTGCCCTCGGCGCGCAAGGTGCCTACCCCTGTGGGGGTATAAAAGGCTGGGATGCCTGCCCCCGCTGCCCGCATGCGCTCGGCAAGCGTACCTTGAGGACATAATTCCACATCGAGTTCTCCTGACAAAAACTGGCGTTCGAACTCCTTATTTTCACCAACATAAGAGCCGACCATCGTGGACACCTGGCGCGCCTTTAGCAGCACCCCCAAGCCACAATCGTCAGTCCCAGCGTTATTGGACACCAAGGTGAGGTCTCGGGTGCCGCGGGCGTGAAGAGCGGTGATGAGGTTTTCGGGATTGCCCGATAGTCCAAATCCCCCGACCAACAAGGTGGCCCCGTCGTGGATGTCGTGAATCGCCTCAGCGGCGCTGTTTACCGTCTTGTCCATGATCTCTCCAATGTGGGCTGGTGTTCGCCTTTGACGCTTAAGCTGTTCGAACCTTAACGCCGGCCTCACCGAGCATTCCCACCGATGTGTCGAAGTCTTCAGCCCAGCGTTGGGGGATATCGCACCCGTCCGGGTACACGACCTCGGCCACCCCGGCTTGAATCAACGAGCGTGCGCACCGGCAACAAGGGGGCCAAGTGACATAAGCGACACAGCCTTTGAGGGGCATGCCAATCCGTGCCGCGTGCATGATGGCGTTTTCTTCGGCGTGGCAAATCAGCGGGTATTTTTTGGCTCGGTCACCCAAGCGCTCATCGTCGTCATCGATGCCGCGCGGAAAGCCATTGAATCCTGTCGAGCGTATTTCACGGTCTGCACCGACGACAACACAACCAACTTGCGTGGATGGGTCTTTGCTCCATGCAGCGATGTGTGCAGCTAAATCCAAAAATCTATGGTCCCATTTGGCGCTCATGCATCCTCACCCGTTAAAATTGCGGGGTATTTTAACCCTCATTATTCCACACAGAGGAGATCTTAATGAGCAACGACACCCCTGCCACCCAAGTCGTGTGGTTTGACATTCCTTGTATCGACCTTGACCGGGCAATTCGGTTTTATGAGGCTGTGTTGAACTGCAAGATCGACCTGATGACCAACCCTGAATTTTCAATGGGTATTCTCCCCCACGGCGGTTCGGCGATCGGCGGATGCTTATATATCGACACTGAACGCGCAGGGAGCGACGGCGGCCCATTGCTATACCTAAACTGCAATGGGCGACTCGATACAGCGGCGGCATTGGTTGAGGCCAAGGGTGGCCACATCGAGATGGCAGTCCATCAAATTGGGCCCCATGGTAGCCGTGCGGTGATCAAAGACAGTGAAGGCAATCGGGTGGCGTTGCATTCGGCGAATCCAGGCGGTTGAACGCGCTCAGTCGTCGCACACAAATGCCTCAACTTCGAGGGCATCCACCAGGTGATAGTTGGTCGCTGCCCCCGTGGCAGCGGTGAAGCCAATATAGGCGTCGAATGGGTACAGTTCGGGGATGGTCACGTCGATATAGACGATGCCATCGATGCTGACGGTCATGTGATTGCTGACCACAGACACAGCAGCCTCATGCCAGGCCCCATCCTCCATCTCGGGCAGTTCGGCCCAAACCAGTGGGCTG
Organism: Deltaproteobacteria bacterium UBA796; assembly: GCA_002296975.1. GTDB lineage: Bacteria > Myxococcota_A > UBA796 > UBA796 > UBA796 > UBA796. Next base: position 31,675 of record DBIS01000341.1, read on the forward strand.
CCAACATCGCCATCAATATGAACAGAGATGTGGTCTGCTGTGGTGGGGTCGCTGTGGATGGAATTATACCAGGTGTCAATCTCGATCGACCAGCCGGGCAAACCCACATAGCCAATCCCCCCACCGGTTCCGCCGACGAAGCTGCTCATGCGGTCGGCGTCGAGGGCGGTGAGGGACATGCCGTCGGCACCCGATCCACCCGACACATAAAACAAGAAGTGAATGTCCACTTCATCGGATGAAACGGTGGCGGTCGTCTGAAATGCGGTACCCGCTTGGTCGGCTGCGGGTGCTGTGAGCTCTATCCACCCATTATCAGCATCCCATAAGGCAGAGCCCTCGAAGTTCCAGCTGGCGAGGTCGATGCTGTCTTCGGTATAACCCTCGTTTTGGCAAAAGCTGACGGTCGCGCGCTGGGACTGCATGCAACTGTCCACCACATTTAGACTCACGATATGCTCGCCTGAACTTCTGCTGTCTTCGCCCCATGCCACCTCTGCAACCCCATCTGCCGAGGCCGGGGCTGTAGACAAAATCCCATCGATGTCCGATGACCATTCGAGCGCTAAGTCAGGGGACATGTCCACATCATCGGTGACCATGGCCGAGATGACCGTGTCGGCGCCGGGTGAGAGCACCTCACCGCCACCCGGAGAAGTGATCACAACACTCGGTGGTGCATCAGCCACCACGGCCATGGGTATTTCGAGGGCTGGACGGCCTGGGTCTGAGTTGAGGACCACCATGGTGGCGACGCCCCCGCGGCTGGCCACCTGGACCGGGAAGCGTTCGCCTGGCTCCAGACGTATTGGAAGCGTATCGTGACTTAAAGACCATCCCTCGCCAATCACCCGAATTTCAGAGATATCGAGGGGTGTCTCCCCCTGGCTGAGCACCAAAATCTCGCGCTCAAAGTTACCGCAGATGATGCCTGGGTCGATGCTGTCCACAGAGGAGCCCACTCGCGGCGGACCGGAGTCTGGGTCTGGATCGGAGGCGGGCCATGCCGTGTCGGCGAAATCACCGGTATCCACCGCGGGCCCAATATCGGTCGCTGCAGCTTTTTCGATGGCAACCAGGTTGGTCTCAGAACATCCAAACCAAAGCCCGAGCGCAATCAGGAACATCGGGCGGAGGGTGAGGCTTGAAGACATGGTTTATATCATCGGAACGGCGAAGCCATCTGGCAAGCCCAGCGACGAAGATTTATGGCTGCCAAATATAACTATTTAGTGGCGCTGACCGTACTCTTACCGAGAGCGATATAGGCCGATTCGCTACTTTTGGCACCGTTGGCCGTCTCGCCATTGCCGGCTTTTTCTGCTGAGCTCCACGCATCCACCGAGTCGACATCGGCCCCATCAGCTGTACTGGCTTCACTGGCGTCGAGTGGCCAAGAAAAACTGGCCATCTCCACCCCAAAATCTACCCCACCATTACTGGCGTTCATCTGCATGCTCTCATCGGCCTGGGCAGATTCGGGGGCCATCATGCTGTCCAACCGCGCGTTGGCCAACTGAGAGATGGCCAACGACACATCCGGAGTAGCACCGGTAGCGCCCATCGGCTCGCCGCTTGGAGGGGCGTTCTCAGCCACCTTAGAACGGTTTTGTTCGGTTGGGCTAAGGGGCTGGGGACCTTTGATTACGTCTAACATATCGATTTCGCCTTCAAGTATACCGGTCTCACATCCCTGCCTGTCAAAAGAGGCGAGACCAGTGGAGTTCCCCGGCAACCTTGGTAGAGGTCAATCCGTCTATAGCCCACTGGCTCAAAATGGCCAAATGGGGCGATCATCCAAAGGAACGCCGGTTTATGAATTTTGATATTAGCGAGCCTGACGGCTAATCCTCGCTGCCGTCCGTGGCTCCGAAACATACACCGCAGATGCCGTCCTCACCTGCTGCAGCACTGTCACCAGAAACATGTCAGTCCGCATTCGGCGTGGACTGAACCCTCGTTCTACAGGCCGTCGCCCGTGTCATCAGCGACACCCGTGTCGCCAGGGACACCCGTGTCGCCAGGGACACCCGTGTCGTCAGGGACACCCGTGTCGTCGGCATCAGCGTCGGCA